>NZ_JBJPHU010000128.1:0-18954 GCF_052939515.1 Phormidesmis sp. 146-33 | reverse complement strand
AGGGAGGAGGGAGGAGGGAGGAGGGAGGAGGGAGGAGGGAGGAGGGAGGAGGGAGGAGGGAGCCAGGCGGTGATGCCGTTTTGTTGGCGGTGGGTGAGATCGGCGGGGAGAAATCTTCCGGTGATCCATTCGCGACCGTCGGGGAAGAGGACGATTCTGAGAATGGGAAAGGTTTGGCTGAGACGATCGGCTCCCTGGCGCAGGCGGTGCCAATCAGGGGGCAACCAGTGAAAGGCTTGCTGGCTGGTTTGGAGGCGGTTTAGGTGTCCTGACCAGTTCGTGAGGGGATGGTCGAGAGTCTGGTAGACGCGCAAGGTGGTGAAGAGGGTCGCACCGTAAAGGAGGGCGGGGTCGTCGATCGCCAGTTCCAGTGTCTTGCCTTTGATCAGGTTGCCATCGTACCAGTAGGCGTGTTCCATTGAGTGTTTTAACTCGATTTAGTGAAGTTTTTTCGCGGCGATTACACAGCCAGGAACGTCTTTAAATTTACGTGAATTCGATGAAATCTTTCGCTGCGGTTGTGAATCCAGGCAGCCCCCCAAATCCCCCACGAGTGAGGGACTTTGAACCCAAGATCTTGTCTGAAAGTCCCCCAATTTTGGGGGGTTGGGGGGCAGAAGCGCTAAAGAACGAAGCAAAAAAACCTCATCGAATTCACGTTAAATTTCTGTAGTAAAGAACTTTGAACCAGAAATTTTGTCTTAAAGTCCCCAGAATTGTTAGCTTGGGGGGCAGAAGCTCAGAGCAACCAAGCGATAAAACTGCATCGAACTAACGCTGCTTTACAGAGGCACTTTGTCGGTTGTCGTGAGCATGAAGAAGTTCAGAAATAAGGGCGATACTGGCAACTGGATCGATCGGCTTTGGTAAATGTTTTTGAAAACCGACGGCGTAGGCTCTTTGTTCGTCGGCTTCTCCAGCGTAGGCGGTAAGCGCGATCGCAGGCACATTTTTTCCTTGCTGAACGGGGAGCGATCGAATCTGGCGCATCAACATATAGCCGTCCATTTCGGGCATTCCAATATCGCTGATCAGCAGGTTGGGCGGAGATTGGGTAAAAATCTGTAGAGCCTCAGCCCCAGAAGCGACCGCCCGCACGATTGCACCCGATTGCTCCAGGGCAAAGGCGACAAACTCTCGCGAGTCGTCATCGTCATCGACCACCAAAATCTCAACCCCACTCAGATCGGCTGGCGAGGGGAGCGATCGTGGCGATGGCACAGCTTCTAATTGAGAAGCAAGCGGAAGGCTGACGGTAAAGGTCGCGCCTTGTCCTTCGCCGGGACTGCTGACGCTGACGGTGCCGCCGTGTAGTTCGACAATTTGACGGACGATCGCCAGTCCCAGTCCAAGTCCCCCAAATTTACGAGTCGTCGCGCCATCTTCCTGCCGAAAATGCTCAAAGACATGTGGCAAAAAATCAGGGTGAATGCCTTTGCCCGTATCGCTGACTTGGATCTGAACCTGGTTGTCAATCTGCGTTAAGTTGACGGTGATTCTCCCGCCTGTAGGCGTAAATTTGACGGCATTGGTCAACAGATTCCAGACCACTTGTTGAAGTCGCGCCCCGTCGCCTAACACTGACCCAATGGGATCAAGATTTACCTCAAGCTGAACGGCTTTGGCTTCGATCGCTAATCGCACCGTCTCGATCGCCCCCTCAATCACCGCCGACAGCGCGACCGGAAGCGGTTTCAACGTCAGCTTGCCGCGCAGAATCCGAGAGATATCCAGCAGATCGTCAATCAGTTGGACTTGTAGTTTGGCATTGCGCTCGATCGTCGCGATCGCTTGGGTTGCTTTGGTAGCATCTAGTTTGCCCTGTCCCAGCAGATTGGCCCAGCCGAGAATCGGATTCATCGGAGTGCGAAGTTCGTGAGAGAGGACGGCGAGAAATTCGTCTTTGATGCGATTGGCGCGTTCGGCTTCGGTGCGGGCGGCTTGCTCTAGCTTCAAAACGCGGTTGAGTTCGGCTTCGGTCTGACGGCGTTGGGCTTCGATGGAGACCCGATCGGTAATATCTTCGGCGACACCTGCCGATCGAGAAGGCTGTCCGTCTGCATCCAGAAGGATAAACCCGCGATCGCGAATCCAGCGCACCGAGCCATCGGGTCGAATAATTCGATAGTCTTCATCGCTCTGACCATTGGCTAGGCAACGCTCATTTGCCGATCGCATTCGTTCACGATCGTTGGGGTGAATGGACTCAAACCAAGTGCTGAAATTGCTGTAGAGGTCACCAAGATCGCGTCCCCAAATGGTTTCGTAAGCGGGACTGATATAAATTGGCCGCTGGGCTTTTAGATCAAATAGCCAAAACACGCTGGGAATGATTTCGGCCATTTGACGAAACTGTGCGTCGCTGTAATGCTGGGCAGAAATCGCCCGATCGCGCCTCACTTCGGCCTGCTGCCTTGCTGCAATTTGCTGAGTTGTCTCCGATTCGCAAACCTGAAGTCGCAGTGAAAGTTGACGCGATCGCAGCAAAATCTCAACTCGCGCCTGTAGTTCAATTTTCTCGATCGGTTGAATGATCAGTTCATCCACACTTTGCCAGAGGTGTCGCGTGGCGTATCCCACATCTGGGCGGCTGGTCGTCAACAAGAACGGTAATAGAATAGGTTGTTCGGCATCGCGTCGAGCCTGCACCGCTTGCCCCAACTGATCCAACGTTCTGCCACAGATGATGCACAGATCAAACGACTCAGACGCAAGTGATTGCCTCACGCTGTCTATATCCCAATCGGGAACGATGACTTGATAGCGTGGACTGAGCCAGTCTGACATCAGCCGACGATTTTCGCGGTGTTCGATTAGCAGCAAAATTCGGCTCATTTTAACAACTCCCGAATTAACTGCAAAAACTCCCGCATGGCGATCGGTTTGCTCAACAGGCCATTGGCACCGTGAGCAATACTGGCTTGTTGGATAGCGGCATGATGTCTCGGCGAGATCACAAGAAAAGGAATCCCCTGTTGGCGAAGCTGTTGGCAGACTGACCAAATGCTGGCATCAAATCCAGAAATATCAATTAATGCCAGATCAATTTTAGGCACTGGCCCCAAGATTAGAGCAACGTCCTCTAGACAGAGAGCGGGCAACACCTGATAGCCTTGCTGCTCTAAAAACTGAGTCAACAAGGTGAGATTGCGACGGTTGCGATCGAGAACCAAAATCTGTAGGGGGTCTTTAGGCATCCCGCTCATCGATCCAGTCTGGAATGCCGCTCAAGATGCCGCGCAGTTGCGTCAGGGGTTGCCCAACTTTGATCCCTTTTGAGGTGATTTTCAATTCTCGTAGCGTCCGTTCAAAATTAGACAGTCGCTTTTTGAGAACGCCGATCGCTTTTCGCATCTCGCCGCCCATTTCCAGGTATCGCAGAAACATAATGTTGTCCGCTAAATAACTAATGCCAACTTCTGTAACCCGAAAATCTCCGGTGATGTATTCGGTTTCATTGACTAAAATCACCGTCACGCCCATATTTTGCAGATATTTACACAAGGCATGAAGATGCATCACTAAATTGGCTCCTCGCACAGAGAGTTTGTAGCCTGCAACGCTGTCAATCATCACCACCCGCACCTGTTGTTGTTCGACTTCTTGGCGCACCAGGTTAGCAAACTCATCGGGACTAAAGTGCAGTGGCTCAATCGAGACGACCGATAGCGTTCTTTGCTGGATCATTGCTTGCACAGGCGTATTGATCGACTCGGCCCGATGTAGCAGCGTGTTGACCTGCTCCTCAAAGGTATAGAGTACCGATCGCTCTCCTCGGCTGGCTGCCGCTTTCATAAATTGCACTCCTAACGAGGTCTTGCCGACTCCGGTTGGCCCGGTTAATACGGTGACGGTGCCCCGCTCAATGCCGCCATGTAGCAGTTGATCCAGTTCGCTCACGCCCGATGAAATGGTCTCCAGCACAAAGTCACATTCGTAGTGATCGGGTTGCAGTCGCGGAAAAACAGCCATCCCCGTGTTGCAAAGCCGCAGGGTGTGAGGGCCTGATCTGAAGTGTGATCCCCGAAATTTGGTGACTCTGACGCTGTGATCGCCGCTGTCATGTTGCAACTCAATTACGCCATCGCTCATAAACTGCAAGTCGTCGTCTGGGTTGGTGTGGCTACTTTCTGAAGCAAATAGCACCGTTGCGCCCTGTTCGAGGAGGAACCGCAAAAACGAGAGAACCTGCTTGCGAAACTGAAACACATCGCTTGATAAGTAGCGAAACTGAGTCATCGCATCGATAAAAACTCGCCCCGGTTGAAGCTGTTGTACCTGTTCGACGATTCTCTGGGTGGTGGGTTCTCGCTCAACCTCAGCAGAGGAGAAGATATCGTAGGTTTCGACTTCTGTAAAAAAGCTAGAACTGGGGCTGAGATCGAGAAAGGTGACAGCTTGGAGATCAAAGCCCAGAAGATTGGCGTTCGATCGCACCTGCGCTTCGGATTCACTGAGAGAAATAAAGAGAGTTGGCTCATTTTGGGCTGCCCCTGCCGACAGAAACTCTAGCCCCAGCGTTGTTTTACCTGCGCCCGGCCCTCCTCTGACTAAATAGGCTCGCCGAGGAAGCAGGCCCCCCTCTAACACTTCATCCAATCCCGAAACCCCGGTCGAAAGGCGATCGTATTGCATTACCTAAACTCTGCCACTCATCAGAAACCAACTTACCAATTCATTGTTTCATATCTATCTATCGTTGTTTGCAGAGAATCATGCAGAGAAGTTTATCTGTCGCAAGCTAGAAAAAGTGTCGCGATCACGATCGTTCCTGCTTTTGTCCCGACGTTTCCAGCTTTTTGCTCAAAGGTTTTTGTTTTGAACTGGAGTTGTCGTGTTTTTGAGTCGGGCGATCGCGTTCTGAACTGAAGTCGTCGTGTTTCACACTGAAGAATTACAGCTTTTTTCTCAAGAAGTGCTGGTTGAAACTCAAGCTGTCTCGTTTGAAACTGAAGTTATCTTGGTTGAAACTGAAGAATTGCAGCTTTTTTCTCAAGAAGTGCTGGTTAAAACTCAAATTGTTGTGTTTTTTGCTCAAATTGTGGGGTTCCCCACAGAAGCCGTGACGCTTTGGGTGAGGTTTATCTCTTTTGAGTTAGAAAAGATACCGCCTTGACGTAGAGTTGCCCCGATGGAACCTGTACTGATACCAAATTGCGGCAGTGGATGAGAGGGAATGGGGAGTAGGGTGTGGAGTGTGGGGAAGCAGTGGAAGGCTTTCTCTCCCAAAATTTTTAGTCCCGTGATTCGTTTTGCAGAAGTTAAGGGCAACAGACCTGCGATCGTTCTCCCATTGGCTCCGACAACAACACTCCACTGTGAGCAGACATTCCAGAACGGTCGGCGTTCCTGCACAATAAGAGAAAGAATCTGAGTCATTGAAGCAAAGCATGACCTTACACCTGCCGCCCACACTGCGAAACCTACCTGCCTCACTCCCGATCGAAGGAGCCGTTCGCCTCGAACTTGAAGAAGGCATCCCTATCTTTCGCGCCTCCAGCCTCGTGCAAAACCGCATCGAAGCATTACTCTCCAAACAACAAGCGATCTCTTCGAGTTACCCGCAAGGGGTCGCCCTCAGCTTAGAAGAAGAAATCGAACTCGACGCTTACGAAGAAATGGACGACTATCTCAGCTTCGTCAACCGCACCCTCCGCAACTTATCTCTCAGTTCATCCGAGTGAGCCGCCCTTAAAATGTCAACTCGGCGCAAACTCTCACCAGAACTGCAACAACAAGTTCGCCAACAAGCCAGTGAACTCTGTGAATATTGCCACGCTTCTGAGCAATGGCAATATGTCCAGTTTACAATCGACCACATTCTCCCCATCGCTCAAGGTGGCACAGACGACCTCAGCAATTTGGCACTTGCTTGCTTCCACTGCAATCGCAGAAAGACCGACAAAACCACTACGATCGACCCTCAAACCGATCGGCAAATTCCTCTATTTAACCCTCGCCAACAGGGTTGGAACGAGCACTTTATCTGGTCTGCGGATGGTCTAACCATCATTGGCTTAACGGATATCGGCGATGCCACGATCGCAGCCTTGACCTTAAATCGAGAACGAATTTTCAATATCCGTGCGGCAGATCGAGCGATCGGACGACATCCACCTCCAAACGATCCAATCCAGTCATTAGCATAGTGTTCCGCGATTCTTTTTGTAGAAGTTAAGGGCAACAGACCTGCGATCGTTCTCCCATTGGCTCCGACAACACTCCACTGTGAGCCGACATTCCAGAACGATCGACTTTCCTGCACTCAAAAAACCTGACGAGCGTTGAGGGGCTATCAACCGTTTTTAATCTTCGGTCTTTGTAGATGTGCATACAATTAGAAGCATGGCGTATCAATGGGACACCCAAAAAGCAGCGAATAATCTCAGCAAACATGGAATTGATTTTGCCGATGCAGTCTCCGTCTTCTCCGACGATTGCGCCATTACCCTGACAGACCAACGGTATGACGAAGAACGCTACATCACGATCGGACTGGATGCTCTGGGTCGCTTTCTCGTTGTGGTCTACACTTGGCGAGATGATGAAACTCGATTAATTTCTGCGCGATCGGCAACCCGTTCAGAACGAAATCAATACAGTGAGGGATGAGTCATGGAAGCAGAGTACGATTTTAGTCAAGGCAAACGAGGCGCAGTAGAGCCAACCGCAGCAGGAAAAACTCAAATTACCATTCGGTTAGACGACGACATCCTGACCTGGTTTCGAGAACAAGTTCATGCAGCAGGCGGCGGAAACTACCAAAGCTTGATCAACAAGGTACTGCGTCAACACATTCAGCAGAGCCACGAACCTTTAGAAACCACTTTACGCAGAGTTGTCCGAGAAGAACTTGAGCGAATCGAAAAGTGAAAATGCTTGTCCTGAATTCAAAGGGAATCGAGAATTAGAGTGTCCGGGAATTGAGGAAGCGATCGCTCCTCCAAAATTTCCAGTGGCGCGATTCTTTTTGTAGAAGTCAAGGGCAACCGTCCTGCGATCGTTCCTGCATTAGCCCTAGTGACACAGCCGAAGATACAAGAGGCAACCCGGATTGGCAACCGAAGCAAAGAATTTCATCGAATTCAAGTTAATCAAATTCCACAATCGATCGACTCCTCAAGGCAGCCAAGCCCGATCGCTCTAAAATAAAAGCAACTTGCTCAAACCAGAAGGCACCCATGACCACGCTATTGATCCAGAGCGTTCCTGTGACGGTTCATCTCCCTTCGCTCAACACCAGCACTCACGAGAAGTTTTAC
This sequence comes from Phormidesmis sp. 146-33, assembly GCF_052939515.1. Lineage (NCBI taxonomy): Bacteria > Bacillati > Cyanobacteriota > Cyanophyceae > Leptolyngbyales > Leptolyngbyaceae > Phormidesmis > Phormidesmis sp. 146-33. Next base: position 11,692 of record NZ_JBJPHU010000128.1, on the reverse strand, counting down.
GAATTTTGTCAGGTCAATCCTGATTTGCGAATCGAGCGGACAGCCCAGGGAGAAGTCATCATCATGCCGCCCACTTTTTCGGATACCGGAAATCGAAATTTTGACCTTGCCGTTGAATTAGGAATTTGGGCAAGACAAGACGGGACAGGCATCTGTTTTGACTCTAGTGCAGGCTTTACGCTTCCCAATGGTGCGGTGCGATCGCCCGATGCTTCGTGGATCAGGCTCGATCGCTGGAACGCCCTCACTGACGAACAAAAAGCCTCCTTTGCTCCGATTTGTCCAGACTTGGTAATTGAACTGCGATCGGCAAGTGATTCATTAACCACACTGCAAAACAAAATGCAGGAATATCTCGACAATGGGGCAAGGTTGGGACTGTTGATCGATCGCCAAAATCGTACCGCTCATGTCTACCGTCCTAACGTCACTCCAGACATTTTGAACGATCCAGAATCGGTAAGCGGCGATCCAGAATTACCAAAATTCACGCTACGAATGACCAAAATTTGGTAGCTAATCACACGACAAATCCCATGTCTTGTAGACCTTGACGTAATCGATCGCCTTCGGGGGAGCCTGTCTGTTGGTGGAGGGCGATCGCCGATCGAAAGGCTGCCAAACTTTCGGGAACCTGACCGATTTTGAGTAGGGCGACACCGAGATTTTGATAAGCCTCAGCATATTGAGGTTGGAGTTGAATGGCGATTTGGTAGTGAGCGATCGCTTCGACAAACTGGCCCATTGATTTGAGCGTCATCGCTAGATTGTTATGCGCGATCGCTAATGTTGGATCAATGTCTAACACCTGTTCATATAACTGTTTTGCTTGAATTAAATTACCTTTCTCTTTGAGCAGATTGCCCCAATTGTTTAAAGCACCTAATTTAAGTTTAGGTAAAATCGGTTGCTCTGCTGCGGTTTGATAGTGGCGCTCGGCTTGAATTGCATTACCTAACTCACTATGAACACTGCCTAAGTGATAATGCAGTTCATATAAAATGGGAATATCAATATTAGCAGCATACAGCCCGCGTTCTAACAAGCTCAGGCCCTTGGGCACTTCACCCATCTCGACATAAAGCGCCCCCAATTTGCTGCATACATACGGATCGCTGGGATGTGTTTTGAGAAAGCCTTCCATAATCGATCGTGCCTTCGCAAACTTATCTCTCGCCGCAATCACATCCGGTTGATATCCATCATGCAAAATAGCAACCTTTGGTAAATAACCAATTTGCCACTGCGATTCGCGCTGCAACAACTCATTTACACTGTCATCCACCATTGCATGATACGGACGACTAAAGTAAAGGTCAGGATGACGACGAAACAACCGAGACACCAGCGAGTAAGGCGATTGGGCTGCGCCGATTTCTTGTCGCACTAGATTAACCAAAAGTCGCTGTTCGTTTTGGAGCGCTTGCTTCAAATCAGGCACAATCTCAGGCACCAACACCTCATCGGCATCCAACACCAGCACCCAATCGCCGTGAACGTATTTGAGAGATTCATTACGGGCGGCTGAGAAATCGTCGCACCACTCAAAGCTATAAACAGCGGCACCCCATTGGCGAGCGATCGCCTGCGTCTCATCCGTCGATCCTGTATCTAATACAACCATTTCGTCAACGACATCGCGAACGCTGGCCAGACATTTTGGCAACGCTGCCTCTTCATTTTTAACAATGATGCAAAAACTCAAACTGACCATTTTGTAACTTACTTTATAACTTGTGAGGACGGTTGTCTCATTTCAGTCATTACCCCTTTGTAGCGCATTTGTAGCGCACGATCGCTCCCCTCGTTCATCAACCTGGCTCTGAGTTTGGTGAAAGTGAGTATAAATCGTGAGCATAGTAAAATGTTTATGGGAACAGTAGACTATCTTTCTTCTTTCGATGCTTTGGGGATTTGGAGATGCACTCAGAAACAACGCAACCGCAATCAGATTTTGTCGTTGAATCCAATTTGCACCCCAGCGCTCAACTCCCGATCGCAACTCAGCTTTTTCAGCGAGTACTCGATACCCTTCCCCAGTTGATTTTTTGGAAAGACCGCAACTCTGTCTATTTGGGCTGTAACCACAACGGAGCCAAAGTCGCTGGAGTAGCGTCACCAGAGCAGATCATCGGCAAAACAGACTACGACATGCCCTGGAAACTCGAAGAGGCGGAATGGTTTCGGGAGGGCGATCGCCGCGTCATAGAGTCCGGTATTCCCCAACTTCATATTATTGAGCCACAGCAGCAAGCAGACGGCAAACAAGCCTGGTTAGATACCAGCAAGCTTCCACTCAAAAACGATCAGGGCGACGTAATTGGTATTTTGGTAACAATCGAAGATATTACCGATCGCATCACCCTCGACCAGGAAAAACAGCGCTTTCAGACAGACCTCGAAGCCAAAGTCGCCCAGCGCACTCAAGAACTAGAAGCCACGATCGCCCAGCTAGAACAAGAGATTCGCGATCGTCGAGACGCAGAAGCTGCCCTGGCTCAAAGTGAAATCCGATTTCAGAAACTGACGGCCAACGTTCCTGGCATGATTTATCAATTTCGATTAGAGCCGGACGGATCATCCGCTTTCCCCTATGCGTCGTTGGGTTGTCGAGATCTATATGGCATTGAGCCTGAAGAAATCGAGCAAAGCGCTGAACGGCTGATCGACTTGCTGCACCCAGACGATCGTCACAACTTTTTTGAATCGGTTATGCACTCCGCCAAAACCCTGGAAACCTGGCATTGGGAAGGCCGAACGTTTACCGCTTCTGGGCAGGTTAAATGGATTCAAGGAAGCTCTCGACCCGAACGGCAACCCGACGGCGCAGTGGTTTGGGATGGGTTGTTATTAGATATCAGCGATCGCAAACAGATCGAAGCCGAACGTAAACAAACCGCAAAAGAACAGTCTCGATTAGTCGCCATCTTAGAAGCAACCACCGATTTAGTCGTCATCGCCGATGGGCGGGGTAACACCTCCTACATCAATCAAGCCGGACGGCGACTGTTAAATCTGTCTCAAGCTGAAATGGATCAGGGATTTGCGATCGGCACCATGATCGCCCCCTCTGCGCTCGACCAATTTCAACAAGAAGCCCTAAACACCGCTTTACAACAGGGCATCTGGTCAGGTGAAACACTATTGCTCTCGCGAGATGGGCGCAAAATTCCCGTGTCTCAGGTGATGATGGCCCATCGCAGCGAACAGGGCGACATCGAATTTTTATCGACCATTGCCCGCGACATCAGTGACTACAAACACGCAGAATTGGCGCTGCGATCGTCTGAGTCTCAACTGCGGCAACAAACCCAAGACTTAGAATCTACTTTGCGTCAACTGCGAATAACTCAATCTCAACTCATTCAAAGTGAGAAAATGTCCAGTCTGGGACAATTAGTTGCGGGCGTGGCCCATGAGATCAACAATCCAGTGAACTTCATCTATGGCAACATTGCTCACACATCTGAATATGCTCAAGATCTCATCGCTTTATTAGAAAGTTATCAGCGATATTATCCCAATCCCAACCCGGCGCTTCAGGCCGAAATCGAAGCGATCGACTTAGACTTCTTAATGTCTGATCTGCCCAAAACCCTGAATTCGATGAAGATCGGAGCCGAACGAATTCGTGAAATTGTCTTGTCACTGAGGACGTTTTCTCGACTCGACGAGGCAGACATCAAAGCGATCGACCTCCACGAAAGTCTCGACAGCACCTTGATGATTTTGCAACATCGTCTCAAGCCAAAATCTGATTTTCCAGGGATTCAGGTGATCAAAGACTGTGGCAATCTACCGCCTGTGGAATGCTACGCCGGACAGCTAAATCAAGTGTTTATGAACATTTTGAGCAACGCGATCGATGCATTAGAAGAAAGGTTTGAGCGCTCAAAATTCGATCAGTGTGAGATTGCTAAACCAACCATTCGCATTGTGACTCAGCACACGAGAGAGAATACCATCATTCACATTATCGACAATGGTTCTGGAATGCCTGAAGAAGTCATGAGTCGGCTATTTGATCCGTTTTTTACAACAAAGCCTGTCGGCAAAGGTACTGGACTGGGGCTATCAATCAGCTATCAAATTGTCGTCGAAAAACATCAAGGACAATTGCGCTGTCAATCCACACTTGGAGAAGGCACAGAGTTTACGATCGTCATTCCCCAAATCAAAAATAGGAACTAATTGCAGGCTGCCAGGAGATAGGTAGAGCTAATTTCTTGTTGTATGACTTAAATTATTGGTTTATGAGTATTTCGGTTTACTGGTCAGTATCGGGGAAAAGTAGCGCATCATAAGGTTACTTAGCTAAGTTTCAAGTTGATTGCTATGCGAGATGATTTTGCTACATCAATCAAAGAGACTCTTGCAAAGCGGGTAGGCTATCGGTGTTCCAATCCTGGCTGTCGTAAGTTAACCAGCGGCCCACACGAAGACCCGTCAAAATTCGTCAATATTGGTGTTGCAGCACACATTACAGCCGCCGCTTCAGGTGGAAAAAGGTACAATCCTACAATTTTATCAGAAGCAAGAAAATCTATAGACAACGGAATGTGGCTTTGTCAAAACTGCGCCAAATTGATTGACAGTGATGAAGTGAAGTATCCTGTTGACTTGTTGATTAAGTGGAAGAAACAGTCTGAGCAGACTGCAAGGTCAGCAATTGAAAAGTCAACAAAAGAGGATTCGTCAAAACCAGATGTTCCAATCGATTGGTATCAGATTAGCCAGATACGACTGGAAGAGCAGCAAAAATTAACGACTAATTTTTTGACAAGAAGCCAGGGGATAAACCATCACTTAGACTCGGTATATGTGCCTTTGGGTTTGGAAGAGCGTAAGCCTCCAAAACGACAAGGTGATGTTGCGCCAGAAGAAGGATCAACGCTATACCGGGAAGCAAAAATCACCCAAACCTTTGAGCATCAGCAGTTTTTAGATCAAGTGCTTCGACAAAAGCAAAGCCCAAAGAGCCAGGGTCGGCGGATTGCGATCGTCGGACAGCCAGGTGCAGGTAAGACAACCCGATTACAGCAGATAGCCCAATGGATCACTCAAGAACTGAAGCAGGCTGTTATTTGGGTTTCGCTCTCTGCACTGGGAGGGAAGACTTTAGAAGAATACCTTTTGGAGACATGGCTCAAGGATAGTTTGAAAGTTGCCAATGTTTCTCCAGAGCAGAAAAATGCTTTTGTTGAGTGGTTTAAAGACTCTCAAACCTGGTTGCTATTGGATGGTGCAGATGAAATGTCTGCTAGAACTCATGCTTCTCCTTTGGAGGCGATCGCAAGTCAGATCACAGGCTGGATTGGTCAAGCCCGGATTATTTTGACTTGTCGGCAAAACCTTTGGGACACTCATGCTCATGGTGTGGAAATCTTTGATGCCTACCGCACATTAGATTTTTCATACCCAACTCAGGTAGAACAATTTATCGAAAACTGGTTTGCTCAGGAAGAGGCAACACGAGGACAGCGGTTATGTGTAGCGCTACGAGAACGAGGGCGAGAACGAATTCAAGATTTGGTGAAAAATCCGCTACTGCTCACACTGCTATGTTTGGATTGGCACATCCGAGAGGGCAAACTTCCAGAAACAAGAGTAGCCCTATACGAGCAGTTTACAAAAGGCTTTTATGAATGGAAGAAAACGGAGATTCCGACGACGTTTCAACAGCGTAAACAACTGAATGCCAAACTGAGTGAACTGGCGCTAGAAGCGATCGAGAAAGAAGCTAACCGATTTTGTTTGCGCCACGAATTCATATCTCAGTTCATGGGAGAACCAGAAGACGAAGCCTCTTTATTCTGCCTGGCATCAAAGTTAGGTTGGCTAAATAAAGTGGGAGTCGATGCAAGCAATCCCAGAGAATCTATCTACGCCTTTCTCCACCCAACATTTGAGGAGTATTTTGCTGCTTTAGAAGCTAAAGAGCGGCTGACCTGGGATGACGTATTTGGCAGGCATTGGCAAGATAAAGCTTGGCGTGAAGTGCTACTGCTAATTTGCGGGATGGTTGATGCCGAGTCGGCGGGCAAGTTGATTGAGTTTCTGATGGAGCAGGAACTTAAGTATCATGACGGAGATTTTGATTGTCGTGAAGATTGTGAACGGTATTGTGCAAATCATACACTCAACAAGCTTTTGATTGCGGCTGACTGCTTTGGGGAAGTAGAACAACCAGAAGTAATTGAATTAATTAGTTCTCAATTGCTGTCAGAGTTAAAGGAATTCTATGAGGACAGTTATAGTGTGCGTTTGGTGGCTGAGTTTGCTACTTTTGCTACTAATAAGCTGGATGATTTTTCATTGAATCTAATGAATACCTCAGATGCAATTTGCGATCGAATTGCTAAGTACTTTCAAAATGAGCCAAATACTCTCTCATGGCTAAAAGAACAATTCAAAGCGATTAGATATCCAGATTGGTCTGATGGTCTTCCGTTGATACGGACAGTGACTCATTATTTCCATGACGATGTGCAAACTTTGACATGGTTAGTCCATGATGTTTACCCGTCTGCTGATGAAGTACTTTCACCTTTTGTATTAGATGAGATCGGGCAATCCTTTAGGGACAATCCACAAGCCTTGGTATTGCTACAAACACTGGTCGAGCGTGGAGCATCAGATGCGGTATTTGCGATTGCTAAATATTATGTAGATGAGCCAACAACTCTATCGTTGCTAACCGATTATGCTCAACAAGATAGACATTGGAGTGTTCAAGCATCTGCTTTGGTAGCGATCGTTCGGCACTATGGCTATGACCTGGAAACTCTAGCATGGGTGCAGCAGTTCATCCTTGAATGTGAGTGTTCTGTTCAGGAAGAAGTCGTAGAAGAGATCGTCGAACACTATAGTGACAGTCCAAACATTCTGGTATGGCTACAACAACGTTTCTTTCCACAAGCGCAAGAGTCGCGATGGCGTATCCTAAATAGCTTTCTAATCAATCACCCTAAACACCCACACACTTTTGAGCTATTGCAAGATTGCGCCGCTAATGCTGCCGATCTCGATACACGCCAATGGGCAACCGGAGAGCTTGAGCAATGGGAGAAGGAAAAGTTAGCTTCCTCAGTCTAAAATAGCAAGTAATTTGTATAGCGGACATCAATGAGCATTAGTCTTACTCCCGATCAGGAACGTCTGATTCAAACCAAACTCCAGTCTGGAAAGTATCGCTCTGTCGAAGAAGTGCTTGAGATAGCTTTGCGACTGCTGGATGAATACGATCTCTCCGAGTTACCCGCGAGGGGTCGCGCCGATGCAGAATGGGTCGAGGTAGTCAGAACAAAAATTGACGCAGCTATAGAGGCATCAACTCATACACCTCCAGTTGATGGTGAGACGTTTGTAAACCAGATTTTGGAGCGGTTCCAGCAGACAAGCGAGGCGTAAGAGTCGCAAACTCAGCTACATAACATTAGATTATTTGCGCTGCCCAATACTCGGTGTAATCTAGACGCTATACCTTTTCGATTGTCTTCATGATTCCTCTCTGGCGGACTGCTCGATTTTGGCGATTTGTAGGACAGGCGATCGCGGTCGTTCTCATTGTCTCGGCACTGGCATTTTTGGGCACCAATCTCGATCGCAACCTAAAACAATTAGGAATTCGCGTCGGCTTTGGGTTTTTGCGATCGCAGGCCGGCTTTACGATCGGCGAGACTCCCGTCGGTTACGAACCGTCTGACAACTACAGTCAAGCTCTACTGATCGGCTTGCTCAATTCGCTCAAGGTGATTGTGACTGGGATTATTGCCGCGACGATCGTCGGTGTGACCGCAGGAATTGCTCGATTGTCTAACAATTGGCTGGTCAGGCATCTAGCAATGGTCTATGTAGAAGGATTGCGAAACACCCCATTGCTATTACAGCTTTTCTTCTGGTATTTCGCTGTTTTCTTGAGCTTGCCCACCCCAGAGAATGCCATTTCGCTAGGATTCATCAACTTTAGCAATCGAGGCGTTGGGCTACTGGGGACACAGCTTTCACCCGAATTTTCCGCCTTACTTGCCGGATTGACCCTCTACACCGGAACCTTTATCGCAGAAATTGTGCGTGGCGGCATTCAGTCAGTGCCTAGAGGTCAATGGGAAGCCGCCCGATCGCTCGGACTCAAACCCGGACTGGTGATGCGGTTGGTGATTTTGCCCCAGGCATTACGGGCGATCATTCCGTCCCTCTCTAACCAATATTTGAACTTAGCCAAAAATTCTAGTCTGGCGATCGCCGTCGGCTATCCCGATCTCTACGCCATCTCATCGACCACGTTTAATCAAACCGGACGCGCCGTTGAAGTCATGCTGTTGATCTGTGCAACCTATCTGACCATCAGCTTGATCATTTCCCTATCGATGAATTTGTACAACCGTTCCGTACAACTGGTAGAACGATGACCCCAACTCAATCCTCAAGACCCAAAACTCAAGTCTCTATAACCCATTGGCTACACAAAAACTTCTTTAACACCTGGGCAGATAGTCTGCTAACGATCGTTTGTTTTGCGCTGCTGATCTGGATTGGTTACGGACTGATCAATTGGATTTTTATCAAAGCACAGTGGGCAGTTGTCGCTAGAAATTTGCCTCTGTTTTTTATCGGACGCTATCCCGTTAGCCAATCCTGGCGACTGTGGGTTGCCTTTCTGGTGTTGGTCGGAGCGATCGCCTCTAGCATTCTCAGCAGACAACTCAAACTATCTCAACAGAAGACATCTCTATTCGTTTTACCAATTTCTTTTTTTCTCATCCTATGGTTAATCGGGGGCGGTGGCTTTCTCACTCCCGTTGGCACAAATTTATGGAATGGATTGTTGCTCACATTGTTGTCAGCAATCATCAGCATTCTCTTAGCCTTTCCGCTTAGTATTCTCTTAGCATTAGGTCGTCAGAGTACATTACCTGTTCTTAAAGGATTCTGCACGATATACATTGAGCTAGTCAGAGGACTACCCCTGATTGGAATCCTCTTTATGGCGCAGGTGATGTTGCCGCTAGTGTTGCCCGGTCAGGTAAGATTGGATCGCGTCGTGAGAGCGATCGCCGGACTCGTGTTATTCAACGCTGCTTATCTAGCAGAAAATGTGCGCGGCGGGTTGCAATCTGTGCCATCGGGTCAAATCGAAGCCGCTAAAGCACTGGGGCTAAATACGCCTCTGACGCTCTGGTTGATTGTATTGCCTCAAGCGTTGCGGGCAGTGATTCCAGCGATCGTCGGACAATTCATTTCGCTATTCAAAGATACGTCACTGTTAGCGTTGTTTGCCCTGGTAGAACTGACGGGAATCGCCCGATCGATTTTGGCTCAACCTCAGTTCTTGGGACGCTACGCAGAAGTTTATCTATTTATTGGTCTGATTTACTGGGTTTTTTGCTACTCGATGTCGATCGTCAGTCGTCGTTTAGAACAAAAAAGAGGTTAATTGGAACCAAAAAGCTCGAAGATCGTCTGCACCGAATGGCGACTCTAGCCAAGTTCTTGTAGCGAGGCAGATCCCAACGGTCTGTTTCAACCGATCGCTTTAGCCGATTTGAAACAAGCCATACAGTTGTTGTGATTTGCGAAAAATCGTTATAAGATTTACGCGGCGTTACAAAAGTTCACTTTACGTAATCTGGATACCATTCCCATGCAAACGAAAACGACTGTGATCAAACTATTGAGTCTCGCAGGAGTCTTGAGCTTCGGTGCGCTGGTCAGCCTTCCTAATGCGACCCAAGCAGACATGCACTCGCCCAAGCCCAAGCCCGCGGCACCCATGCCCATGTCTAGCCCGATGACTCAGCCAGCCGAGCCGATGACTCAGCCGATGTCTACCCCGGCTCCGATGGGTTCTCCTAGTGGGATGACATCAAGCGAAACGATCGTAGGCGTTGCCACCGCGAACGGCTCTTTCAAAACGCTGACGGCTGCTCTCAAAGCGGCTGGCCTCGTCGAAACCCTCAACGGGTCTGGCCCGTTCACCGTTTTTGCACCCACGGATGCCGCCTTTGCCAAACTTCCCAAAGGTACGGTTGAGACGCTGCTCAAGCCCGAAAACAAGGCCAAACTCATCCAGGTTCTCACCTACCACGTCGTTCCCGGCGAAGTGCTTTCGACCAGCCTCAAATCGGGCAAGGTCAAAACGGTCGAAGGTAGCCCTGTCAGCGTGATGGTGGGCAAAAGCGGCGTAATGGTCAACAAGTCAAAAGTCACCGGGGCCGATGTCAAAGCCAGCAACGGCGTGATCCATGTGATTGATACAGTTTTGATGCCTCCGGCCAAGTAAGCTCAATCGCTGTTACATTCAAGCTTCTCAATCACTAATGGGGATTGCTCGATCGAGCACCCCTTTTTTTAGCCCGTTGTCCGCCGAACGTGATCGAGAATGCGCTGTCTACGCTCTGCCGATCGAATCGGAAGCGGTTTCGCAAAATCTGCGGTGCTGCGAGCAAGATGCTCTAGAATGCGTTTTTTGCGATCGTCTGCACTGGCCATAGTCTTTAATTTGAACTGTCTAAACTAGCTCTGACGATTCTAACGCTCATGGCTCCGATTGGTTAGAGGCTTGCAGGTAGCCAATAAAGCCTTTGAAATTTCGCTCAATTTTGATCGAGGTGCCGTCTTTGCTGTGAACGTAAGCAACTTCGGCAGGTGCAATGTCTAGTAAATTGGCAACCAGCATGTTGAGAGAAATTGTTTGAAACGCAACGGTTGCGCGATCGCTCAAATGTTTGGTTACAGTAATCGGAATGCCAGCGTGATCAAAAGTGCCAACGCAAACCAAAAGCTCAGTTTTGTCTTCAGATTCCATTAGAGAATATTGTTTAGACGGACAGCTTTAGCATTCCCACAGAGAGCAAAAAGGCTTGAAGATCGACAACACTTCTACTTCAGCTTAGAAATATTCCTGCTTGAGAATTAGCCTGATTTCGTAAATACTCACGAGCCGATGGAGACATACTCGACTTCATCCAAAATGTGTGGGCCAATGTAAGGGCTTAATGACTCGATCGTGACGAGATCGATCGCTCTACCAAAAAGGTCTTCCAGAAAAAAAGAGAGATGCATAAAGTTATCAAACGTTTTCTCATCCGGCTCAAAAGCAACCAAAATATCGACATCGCTTTGATCATAAATTGCACTGTCACGCACAAATGAACCAAAGACACCACAACGACTCACTCCAAACCAATGTAGCTGCTGTTGATTTTCTTGAAGGAGAGACAGCACTTGCGCTTTCATCTGTACAGGCATCATTTGCATAAACTAGTCACCTGATGCTAAATCTATCACACCCTCTGCTTAACAAAATAGACTGCAAAGGACGCTGCATTCAAGTGATGCTTTCGTGCAAGCAGAGCCACTCTCAAAAATTCGGGATTCCAAAAAACGAAAAACTCTTGTAGAATACCTCGCAGATGGATCTAAACGCCCCGAAGCCTGATCTCCACAATCAGAACTCCGAGGACTTCCATCTAAAGTTAAGAGTAGTAACTTCAGAGGCGTATATGATTGTACACCGTCAGCTTTGCGATGGGATCTTGAAAGGCTGGAATCAAGATCCTGCATACAGTTCATATTGGTGGGGAACGTTTGAGCCATTGCTTTATACTTCCCCATCTAGGGAAGCCGCGTTCCCATCCTCTTTGCACTAAACAGAGAGGAATCACAACATGGCCGTTAGGAGACACCTTCC
>NZ_JBJPHU010000016.1:0-87419 GCF_052939515.1 Phormidesmis sp. 146-33 | reverse complement strand
GCACGAGCGATTTGACGACTGAATATCAAGTGATTCGCGTGTTAGCGGGCTATCAGATTCAGCGTTCTTTAATGAAGTTCGATATCGTCATAGGTGCGGGTTCATTAATCCATTTGGAGGAATTGCACAACAAAAAGACAATTCAACTGTAGGAGCAACTGTAGGAGATTGAGTGTAGGAAGTTAGGGAGCCATCGATCGACGCAAAGTTTCTCTCAAAAAGCAACCCTTCAGACACTTTGCGGCTCCCTTTACCCACAAAAAATCGCCCCCCAACTCAAAGCTAGAGGACGAATCACTTCTAAATCTTTAACTAAATCAAGCCTCAACTAGCTGTGACAGCCCCACGAGCGGCAGCAGCTTCATCTGGGTGAATGCCCAACCGAGTCAAATTCACGCGACCCCGATTGTCAATTTCACGAATCTTGACGATCACCTCATCGCCCAACGTCACCTCATCTTCGACCTTGCCGACCCGATGATCCGCCAGTTGAGAAATGTGGATCATGCCCTCCTTGCCAGGAAGAAACTCGACAAAGGCTCCGATCGGAATCACCCGCGTCACTTTGCCCACATAGACATCCCCTGCACTCAGCTTGCGCGTCATGCCTTGAATAATACTCCGGGCGCGTTTGGCCTTCTCGCCATCGACTGCGGAAATCGTAATCGTGCCATCATCGTCAATGTCGATTTTGGCTCCCGTTTCCTCAGTGATGCCCTTGATCGTTTTGCCACCAGGGCCAATGATCAGACCAATCAAATCCTGATCAATCTTGAGGGTGAGCAACCGAGGCGCAAAGGGTGACATGTCTTGGCGGGGCTTGTCGATCGCCTCCAGCATTTTGTTGAGAATATGAATCCGCGCAGGTTTCGCCTTGTTGATCGCGTCTGCAATCACACTCATGGGCAGGCCTGTGATCTTCATATCCAGTTGCAGAGCGGTAATCCCGGTGTCCGTTCCCGCGACTTTGAAATCCATATCGCCTAAGAAATCTTCGATACCCTGAATGTCGGTGAGGATACGAATTTCTTCACCTTCTTTGATCAACCCCATCGCAGCACCGCCCACAGGCTTGATCAACGGCACACCCGCATCCATCAGCGCCAGAGTCGAGCCAGAAACCGAACCCATCGAAGTCGAACCATTGGAAGACAGCACCTCAGAAACCACTCGGATCACGTAAGGAAACTGCTCTTTGGGCGGCAAGACGGGAACGATCGCACGTTCTGCCAGGGCACCGTGACCGATTTCTCGACGACCGGGCGATCGCATGGGGCGCGTTTCACCCACTGAGTAAGGCGGAAAGTTGTAGTGGTGCAGATAGCGCTTCTCTTCGTCGGGGTGCAAATCGTCAAGATCTTGAGCATCTCCCGGACTGCCCAACGTCACCGCCGACATCACCTGAGTCAATCCACGGTTAAACAAGCCGCTGCCATGCACCCGACGCGGCAACACGCCAACTCGACAGGAAATCGGGCGAATTTCATCTAGTTTGCGACCATCGACGCGCACACCGTCTTCGACAATTTGACGGCGCATCAGCGTTTTGGTGACATCCTTAAACGTATTGCTCAACGCTTTGGGATTGGCAACCGCCGCGACTTTGACCGGATCTTCTTCAGGAAGTTCGGCGATCGCTTCGACCACCGACTTTTTGACCGCATCTAGCGCCGTTTCTCTAACGTGCTTGTCTTTCTCAAATCTGCCTAAAATCTCTTTGACCGGAGCCGTCACTCGCTCTCGGATAAAGTCTTCTAGCGTGGGGTCGATCGCCGGCGCTTCTTCCTTCACCAGTTCAATACCCAGTTCTTTGATGAGTTCTAGCTGGGCAGCAATCAGATCGCGCACCGCTTCGTAGCCAAAATCGATCGCTTCGATCATGTCTTGCTCAGGCAGTTGATTTGCGCCCGCTTCGACCATGATTACGCCATCGGGCGTGCCTGCGACGACGAGATCCAGATCGCCCGATTCAATCTCTTTGTAGGTGGGATTGATCACAAAATCATCGCCGACTAAGCCAACGCGCACGGCGGCCATCGGCCCATTAAAGGGAATCTTGGCCAAGAGAACGGCGATCGAAGCGCCCGTCACCGCCAACACATCCGGAGGCACCATTTCATCCATCGACAGCGTAGTGGCTACAACCTGAATATCATCGCGTAGCCAGAGGGGAAATAAGGGGCGCAGCGGGCGATCGACTAGCCGACAGGTGAGAATTGCCTTTTCGGGGGGGCGGCCTTCTCGTCTCAGAAAGCCTCCGGGAATCCGACCCGCTGCGTACATTCGTTCTTCATAATCGACAAGGAGCGGTAGAAAATCGATGCCTTCTCGACCTTGGGCACGGGTTGCAGCGACCAAAACTGCCGTATCACCCGACTCGATTAACACCGAACCTCCAGCTTGGGGAGCGAGCAATCCAACTTTGAGTCGAATATCCCTACCATCAAAGGATATTGACTTCTCGAACTCTTGCATGAAGTGTCCTTTCCTTTCTTTGTTCTTTTTTTTCGTCCTGACGCAATCCTAACACTGATACACTTTTGCTGACTTTTTTAATGGTTGCAGCGTTCTAATTCGCGTCCAAAAATCGACAATTTAGGTCAGCATTATTGTTGAATCAGGAAGGAGTTTTGAGGGTTGGGGGTTGAAGATTGAGGGCTGGATTTTGAGGGCTGGATTTTGAGAACTTTACGCTTTTGTGGGTCAAACCAGCGATCGATAGAAAATCAGGGCATCAACCGTCTGATCCTCTAGTTGTACAGCGTTGGGAATGTGACCGATGATCTCAAAGTTGAGTGACTTCCAAAGCTGAATTGAGGCTGTGTTAGTGGCAAAGACGAGATTAAACATGATTGCGCTGTAACCAAGTGTAGGCGCTAACTCCAGCAAAGCTTCTCCCATGAGGCGACCGATCCCCAGACCTCGCATTTCAGGTTGTACAATAAAGCCAGCGTTACAAATATGGCTACAGCGTCCAGGAAAGTTGGGTTTGATGAAGAAGGCCGCTAAAATTTTGGTTTGATTAGTCGGGGAGGAAGGCGAACTGTTGCGAACGACAAAAGCATCTCCAACGAGCCAATAAGCGGCAAACTCAGTTTTAGAAAGGGGATGTTTCTGAGGATAGGTTTCTCCCTCGACGATCACCGCATTAAAAAGCGATCGCACCTTCTCTCCTTCAGCCGCTTGCATTTGGTCTAATCGAACTGTTTCACCGTTTCTTAAAGTTTTATCAAGCGGAAGTTGTACCATCATTTCAGACGATCGCAATACCATCATTATGTTAGCTAAATCAGGTTGATCGCTAAAATTTGGTGAGTGACAAACGAGACCCGCTACGCTAGAGACCCTGGACATTTACCTAAAATTCTGACTTTCCCCGACGTCCTGCTGCATTCTTTGTCGAGCGTGTCTGACTAAAACAATTTTAGGGATTTTTAACTCGAATGGCAGTTTTACATGGTAGTTGGATCTTCCAGTCGCAAGCGTTTCAAGACGAGCATGAACGTCCTTTGAGCGAGGGCTGTTTGCTGATATGGGGCGAAACCTGGCGCAGATTAGAAGAAGGAAAGCCAGAGCAGGCGCTAATTCCAGCCCATCCTTATGCCATGAGTCGATCGGAGCTAGTCGAGTTTTTAACTTCACTTCAACAAGTCAAAAGTCTCCGGTTGCCGCTTTTAAAAGAGTTAGAAGTGTCCAGTTCTACCAAACGAGACCGAAAGTCAGCTTCGACGATCGCGCCCTCTGACCGCTGGAAATCACAAGTTTTGGCACTGCCAACCGGGACACCCGATTCAGAAGAAGGATTAGTTCCGCAACTGTCGGCCGCATCGGGTCTGGGCGAGTCTGTTTTGTTAGCGCCGTGGAAACTTGAAGGACTGGCGTTGAATCCTCTGGAAGCGCTGAGGTTTTTGAATTCGCTGCCGCTAAGTGGCTTGAGTGACGAGGAATCGTTTGTGGGCGGCGATTTGCGCTATTGGTCACATGTGGCCCGCTGGAGTTGGGATCTGCTGGCACGATCGAAGTTTCTCCCCGGACTGACTGAGCAATTTGGCGTTTGGGAAGCGTTGCTTGACAGTTCCACCGATCAAGCGCGATTGGGGCATTTTGGTCGTCAGATGCCGTCAGTCTGTCGCACCTATCAGCAAAGTTTGGCAGAAACCTTCTCGATCAAACTGCCCCCAGAACCTCAAGCGCTGCTGTTGGACTTTTTGAATCAGGTCACGGATGCACAAGTCCGCCTGATGACCAGTCAGCAACCATTGAAACCGTCTCGTGACGCAATCGCCATTGATTCTCCGCTGCAAGAATGGCTACAATCCCTGGGTCAGCCTGCCAGACGGTTAGAGATCAGGGAACTTGATCGCCTCGAATCCGCCCTGACAGCCTGGAAAGCACCGTTACGGAATTATCAAACCGCTCAGTTTCGCACTTGTTTTCAGCTTGAACCGCCTGCCAACAACTATCAAAAAGATTGGACGCTGAACTATTGTTTACAAGCGATCGATGATCCTGATTTTCTGATCAGCGCTCCGATTATTTGGCAAAATCCCGTCGATCGATTTGCTTATTTGGGACGCACGATCGACCATCCCCAAGAGACGTTATTGATGGGATTGGGATTGGCTTCTCGTGTCTACAATCTGATCGAACCAAGCCTTGAAGAAGCCCGCCCGCAAGTGTGTCACCTGAATCCGACTCAAGCCTACGACTTTATTATGAATATGGCTTGGAGATTGCAAGACAGCGGATTGGGAGTGATTTTGCCTGCGAGTTTGGCAAATCGGGGCGGCTGGGCGAATAAGCTGGGACTCAAAATTCGAGCCTCTACGCCGACCAGAAAAAAAGTACGATTGGGATTGCAAAGTCTGCTAAATTTTGAATGGGAGCTATCCATTGGCGGACACAGCTTATCGAAAGCAGAATTCGATCGCCTGGTCGCGATGAACACTCCCTTAGTCGAAATCAATGGGGAATGGGTGGAGTTGCGATCGCAGGACATTCGATCCGCCCAGTCGTTTTTTGCAGCCCGCAAAGATCAGACAACGCTCTCACTTGAGGATGCGCTGCGGATTAGTAGTGGTGACACACAGACGATCGAGAAGCTGCCCGTGGTCAGTTTTGAAGCGTCCGGTGCCCTGCAAGAATTGGTGACGACTCTGACCGGAAACCAGCCCGTCGAAGAAATAGAGACCCCAAAGGATTTTCAAGGCGAACTGCGTCCCTATCAATCGCGCGGCGTAGCGTGGCTGACCTTTCTGGAACGGTGGGGCTTGGGAGCCTGTCTCGCCGACGATATGGGTTTGGGCAAAACGATTCAATTCATCGCCTTTTTGTTGCATCTTAAGCAGCAGGGCAATTTGGAGCAGCCAATTTTATTAGTGTGTCCGACTTCGGTGCTGGGAAACTGGGAGCGAGAGGTGAAAAAGTTTGCCCCGACGCTCAAAGCGATCGTTCATCATGGCGAGAAACGTCCCCAGGGAGCGACTTTCACCAAAGAAGCGAAGAAATACAATCTGGTGATTACCAGCTATACCCTGGTGCAGCGAGATCTCAAAGCGTTGACGACCGTTCCCTGGCAGGGCGTGGTCTTAGACGAAGCGCAAAATATCAAGAATGTCGAGTCAAAACAATCGCAAGCCGTTCGGCAGTTAGAAACTCAGTTTCGCATCGCCCTAACTGGAACGCCCGTCGAAAATCGGCTATCTGAACTGTGGTCAATTCTGGACTTTTTGAATCCGGGCTATCTAGGGCCTAAAAACTTTTTTCAGCGGCGATTTGCCATTCCGATCGAGCGATACGGCGACACGACTTCTCTACAAACATTGCGATCGCTGGCTCAACCTTTTATTTTGCGGCGACTGAAGACCGATCGTGACATCATTCAAGACCTGCCCGACAAACAAGAGATGACCGTCTTTTGTGGACTGTCGGCCGAGCAGGCGGCACTCTATCAAGGCGTGGTCGATCGTTCTCTCAAAGACATCGAAGCCGCTGAAGGCATCCAGCGTAAGGGAATTATTCTGGCACTGCTCACCAAACTTAAGCAAATCTGCAACCATCCAGGACTGCTTAAAACAGAAGAAACCGATCAGCCCATTCCTGACCCTGACAGTTCAATCTTTCAATCTCGATCGGGTAAACTGCAACGCTTAGAAGAAATGCTCGAAGAAGCGGTGGCGGAGGGCGATCGGGCCTTAATTTTCACGCAGTTTGCAGAATGGGGAAAACTTCTCAAAGCCCATCTCGAAAAGCAACTGGGACGAGAAACGCTCTTTCTGTATGGCGGCAGTTCCAAAAAGCAGCGAGAAGAAATGATCGATCGCTTCCAACAAGATCCTCAAGGGCCGCGCATTTTCATTCTGTCGCTCAAAGCGGGCGGTGTCGGGTTAAATCTAACTCGCGCCAATCACGTCTTTCACTTCGATCGCTGGTGGAATCCGGCTGTCGAAAACCAGGCAACCGATCGTGTCTTTCGCATCGGACAAACTCGCAACGTTCAGGTTCACAAATTTGTTTGCACTGGCACCTTAGAAGAGCGCATTCACGAGATGATCGAAAGCAAAAAAGCGCTTGCAGAACAGGTAATTGGCGCTGGTGAAAGCTGGCTCACAGACCTCGACACCGACCAACTACGGAATTTGCTGCTACTCGATCGCAGTGCCGTGATCGGAGAAGAATAGCCTACTAAGTTTGCGTGAATTTGACCCCCTGGGGGTAACTCGATTTCGAGTTTTTTGCTTCGTTTTAGTCAGCTTCTGCCCCCTAAATCCCCCAATTCTGGGAGACTTTGAGACAAGATATTGTTCGGTTCAAATAGCAAAAGTCCCCGAAACGATGAACGATCGAGGACTTTTATAGAGATTTAACCGACTAGATTAGCCGTTGATTGCAGGAGCTTGTAGAGCAATTGGAGTTGCCTCTTCACAAGCCAGATCCAGCGGGAAGTTGTGAGCATTGCGCTCGTGCATCACTTCCATCCCCAAGTTGGCACGATTGATCATGTCAGCCCAAGTGTTGATGACTCGACCCTGAGAATCGAGAACCGACTGGTTAAAGTTAAAGCCGTTCAGGTTAAATGCCATCGTGCTGACACCTAAAGCGGTAAACCAGATCCCAACGACGGGCCACGCACCCAAGAAGAAGTGCAGCGATCGCGAGTTGTTAAACGACGCATATTGGAAGATCAACCGACCAAAGTAGCCGTGAGCCGCCACAATGTTGTAGGTTTCTTCTTCCTGACCGAACTTGTAGCCCGCGTTCTGCGTTTCGTTTTCGGTTGTCTCACGCACCAGAGAAGAGGTGACGAGTGAGCCGTGCATCGCCGAAAACAAGCTGCCACCAAACACACCCGCGACACCCAACATGTGGAAGGGATGCATCAAAATGTTGTGTTCAGCTTGAAACACGATCATAAAGTTGAAGGTGCCAGAGATTCCCAGAGGCATTCCATCTGAGAAGCTGCCTTGACCGATCGGGTAGATCAACAAAACAGCCAGCGCAGCCGACAAAGGAGCAGAATAGGCAACGCAAATCCAGGGACGCATTCCCAGACGGTAGCTGAGTTCCCATTGACGACCCATATAGCAAAAAATGCCAATCAGGAAGTGGAGAACAACCAGTTGGTAAGGGCCACCGTTGTACAGCCATTCATCCAGAGAAGCGGCTTCCCAGATGGGGTAAAAGTGCAAGCCGATCGCGTTGGAGGAAGGAACAACTGCACCCGAAATAATGTTGTTGCCAAACATCAGGGAGCCAGCTACAGGCTCACGAATGCCGTCAATATCAACGGGGGGCGCAGCGATAAATGCAATGATGAAGCAGATCGTTGCAGACAGCAAAGTGGGGATCATGAGAACCCCAAACCAGCCGACATAAATCCGGTTATCGGTGCTGGTCACCCAGTCACAAAACCGATCCCACAGATTGCCGCCGTCGCGTCTTTCTAATGTTGTGGTCATAGTGGTGATAATTGCGTGAAACGACAAAAAATATAGCCGTAACGAATGAATCGGCAAATAATTTACCTGCATTCATCTTACGGATATTTATCTTCATTTTTCTAGGGGGTTTTTGTTAATTTTCTTGAGCGATCGTGCTTGCACTTTTACGAGTTTTCAAGGCTTTTCGGCACTAGTTCTTTTACAAAAGTTCATTAACAAAAATCTTGTTTCTTTATAAAAACTTAGAGAATGAATTCGGGTTGTTTCAAGCATTCCCAAGTCAAACTTTCTTAATTTATAAACATCTTTTGCAATGTAAAGTTTACAATTCCTTACATCAAAAAAGCGCCCTCATCGAGAACGCTTCATCATTTTAAGATTCTCTCCTTCCAGAAATGGAAACACCCAAGCGCTGATTTCTTCTAGAGATGCAAATGAATTGATGAACGAGTCTAAAGCAGCTTTCGCATCCGATCGTTTTCCTGACTCTTTCAGAAATACAAATTGTTCATACAAACCCGCGTTCATTTAAATTCATCCTACCTGCAATTTTACGAAACGCCGGGTTAGTCAAAAGGGTCTGTGGGGGTGCCTTGATGAAACACCATCTGCCAGCCTGATGAATCAAGCCGCCAGATCGACGATCGATTAGTGTGCCTGAACAATTCTCCCGATGTGTTCACGTGAGCCGATCGGTAGGTGAGTAATGCGATCGAATCTGAAAGCTTGTTCATAGCAAAGTCTTGAGCATGGATCTGTGACGGCTCCGGATCAGTCGGCAACAACATCAAGGTGCGATCGCGCGTGTATGAGGCTCCTGATCGACCAAACTCTCTAAAGTCAGGAGCAAGCAACTGTGACAGACGATCTCGATCGCCTCGGCACTTCGGCTGATGAAGCTCACACTCTAATTCGCGGAGCGTGGACAACAGTGACAGCTCATCCATAGGGCCATGACTTCATATGAAATATCTAAATGACAAATGAAGCGCTTAGTTATGTGTGGACACACAAACTATTCATCACAATTTACTCATCAATATATTTATACAGAACATTCATATAAAGTTGTGGGTAGCTTGCATGTACGATCTGTTAATAGAATTTAGCCGACGATCAGCTTTGTGCGGATTCGTTTATTTGCTGTTGAAGCTGTTGGACTTCTTCGATCGATAACCCTGTTCCACGGGCAACAGATTCGACCGACAAGCCATCTCGTAGAAAGTTGAGTGCGATCACCCGCGTCTTTTCTTCCTCAGCCTCTCTCCAGATTGAACGATAAACCGTAGATTCTTGCATGGTGTCTCTCCGCAACAGACGATAAATCACTTCTTGCTCTAATTTTAACCCGGCTAAAATTCCTGACGCTGCCATTAAATTCGCTTTGGTCGTGGGGTCTGCAATCTGCTCTACTCTTTGAGCCACTTGGCGCAGCGTTTCCTCTGCATCTGCACTTTGCCCTAGCACCGCAAAGGGAACCAACCCAGGATATTGCAGAAACAGTGAAGCAGGCTGCTCCCACAGTCGAATCACATCAAACTCATGACGGGTTCGTTCCACCGTAAAACTGGTTTGATAGACCAACTCAGAAGCCGTCTGCTTTAGGTAAATCACGACTTGCCGCATAGATTTGTTGGGGTCTTTGCGGTACATTCGCACCCGATAATCCAGAATGCGGAAGGGAATCATATTCTTTGGCAGAGTTTGAAACTCAATGTGCAAAATGGATTTGTCTGACTCCAGCAAAATCAGAGCATCGGCACGAATCGGATCGAGTGAGAGTTCGGAGGGTTGAAGTTCGGTCATCGTGACAGATTCTCCGAGCAGCCACCTGGCAAAGTCTGAGGAGAAGTGTTCAGCAAGGTATCGGTAGGTATCGTCGTACATCGAAAATAGAGCAATTGTACGCTGAGAGATACCAGTTTAGTTTTGAACAACTCTAAAATTCGATGAATGATCGCCACATCACGATCATTTCCCTATTCTCACGAATTTTCAAGGCTTTTCGGCACTAGTTCTTTTACAAAAGTTCATTAACAAAAATCTGGTTTCTTTATAAAAACTTAGAGAATGAATTCAGGTTGTTTCAAGCATTCCTAAGTCAAACTTTCTTAATTTATAAACATCTTTTGCAATCTAAAAGTTACAATTCCTCATATCAAAAGAGCGCTCTTGTCAGGAACGCTCAATCATTTGGACAACAGTACTAGAATCCTTCTATAGTCTGCTGCGATCGGATTATTAAACGGCTGCTAGCGCCAATCGTCTAATACAAAAACGTCTGATCGACTGTAACCAGCCTCATTTGGCTTGTGCATCACGACACCAATGATTTCAGTGCGAAAACGTCGAGCAACCATTCTGGTATAGGCTGCATCATGACTAGTATTCACTCCAGCCACGAGACGCAACATTTTTTGAGCCGCTCCGTAGCCTTCACACCGATCGAGCAACTGTTCAAACTGTTCTCCTGCTCGTATTCCTGGGCGCACTGCCCCAAACTTGATCGAGCAGACATCACTACCCGCTTCGCTACCTGCACCACAATGACAAATTGCAAATCCTGCTAGACCTGTCTCATCCCACAGCAAAACGGTATCACCTAAATTTTGAGCATGGACGGCTAGAATCTCACGCGATAGATCTAGCCCAGAATAAATTGCATCTGTAAGTTGAAAACACTCTTTGAGACAATCAGATTGCTGCTGCGGGTCGAGTTTAGAGTAGTTCGTTGTAACTAAGTTTTGCTGACCTGCCTGAATCGGTTTCGCCATAATAAAGGTCAGAAAGCGTGGGTAAAATCCAAACTTCTGATAGAGTGCATGGTGCTTTGGGCTATTTGGAAAAGTAAACAGCCCAGCCTGTCGCGTTCCCCATTGAGCAAATTGAGCCATCACAGGTTCTATTAGACGTTGAGCAATGCCTTGATCCCAATAGTCAGGATGAACACTAAGCGGCCCAACAACACCAACGCTCCCCCAAGAAATAGCGATATTGGAGCCAGCTAGTTTCCCATCAATCTCGGCAGCAAATGCCGCTGTCGGATCAACGTTCCATCGGGATTTAATGTAGTCTGCGTCACCGCTAAAATCGGTGGGTTGAGGCAATCCAACAAATGTGCCAAAGGCAAGTCGGAAGATATGTTCAGCGATCGATAGTTCCTCTTCCTGAAGGAGCCGAATTGAGATGTTCATAACGGCGCTCTCTGCTGTCAGTGTGAGAAGTTTAGCAATAAATTCTTGCAAACCTAGAACAACGAGTTTTAATCTTTACCAAGAGCCAACAACCTCCTCAAGTGTGAGGGAGAAGGTCTAACGTTCCTAGTCAGCGGTTGTGACAGACTTTGCAATATACAAATGGCTTTGGTCAATCCGCTGCACTAGGGTTGTTAGGATGCGCTTGGACAGAAGGAAGAAGGAACTACCATGACTGCCTAATTTCTATTGACCTTTCACCTTGTTGGATAGCATTCTCAATTTGTTGAAATATGTTACGCACTCCAATAATTAGAGGGGTAAAAATTGCCTCTCGATCTTTGGATAGACTCTTTAGAATGCAAAGGCCGGATAAAGAATCTGCTATTCCTGTCTCCACTCCAAAATTATGATAAGAAGTATCTGTTGTCATCCAAGCAAGATTGAGAGGTAGATATAGCTTTATATCTTCTACTTCGAGATATAGGTGAGGATCTTTCTTGTAAACTCCATGCATCTTAGGCTTTTCGTGATACTTATTCCAAAACTTAATATTTTTTGATTTAAAGTCAGTTTGAAAGAATTCAAAAGTGCATCCAACAAAATCTTTAGTTAAATTATTTGCGTTTTGTAGGTTTAAGACTTTTGGCTGCCAACACTTTAGCAACTCTGTTATAAATGCCATAAGCGCATGGTAATCATCATAGGGTAAAGCACGTATACTGCCTAGATCATCCAAATTCTTTGCAGGAATACTTGCAAAGCGAATTCCACTTGCAGCAGCAATATTAAGCAGTCTATGAATATTCACATAATGAGTAAGAAAAGGCTGATATTGCCAAATGTGCAACCTGTCAAAATTATGATTTATGTGGTCAATCTTTCTAATTATTCCATCTTCTCTTTTTGTTTTGGATATCTCTCTGTCAACAAACTCATATACTTGTCGTAGCTTTTCGATTTCTAGGCACTGAATTTTTGTAAGCAAAATCTTGAAGTCTATAATATTATCACTTTCATGAAAATCAAAATAACCTTGTGTATCAAACATTTTATAGCTTTGCTGCCTTCCCTTTAGAATAAAAACATATAGTCGCGAGTATTCCTCATATAGTTTATGTCCAATGAACTTTTCAATAGTTGTCTTGACTTTTTGTCGGCTAGTTGTGGATGTAACTTGAACTGCAATTTTATTTGATGAGTCGCCCAAATCAATCCCTGCTTGATTAGAATTGATTGAGTTTAGGTTTTCAAGCTGAAAATCAAAGACAATATTGAGCAGGTCTTTTACAAAATCCTCTGCAAGAATCCCTAAATCATGTAAATTAGATGCTGTGCGGAACTCGATGGATTGCTGCAAAAGAGCCAAGTTGTTACTGATCTCTTTAAAGTAGGTTTCTCTGGTCAGTACCATATCTATAAAATATGTCTGTCTTGGTTTGCTGATGACTTAATATCAGAGTTCCCTTTATTAACGCTGAAATTAATGAGGTGATCTTTAAATAATCGGAAGGGACACTTGGTAGACAACCTGACGATACTAAATCTAGTAGGCATTAGCAGATAAGAATATGGTTACATCCCTACAGGGGGTTAAGCAGCCTAACAATAGAATTTAGCCAACGATCGCTCAACTTCTAACCAACACCCGCGATCGTCAGCAATCCTTTAAACAAACGCATTCCATCAACACCGCCCAGGGCTGGGTCAGCCGATCGCTCCGGGTGAGGCATCATTCCCAACACATTACCCGATCGATTACAAATGCCCGCAATGTGGTTCAGCGATCCGTTGGGGTTGCTAACTGGATCAGATTCACCAGAGGAATTGCAGTAGCGAAACAAAACTTGCTGATTGTCTTCGAGCGCCTTGAGCGTGTCAGCATCCGCGTAATAGCTGCCTTCTCCATGCGCGATCGGCAACGTAATCACTTCTCCAGTTTGATAAGCCTGCGTCCAGGGTAAATCGGTACGCTCAACTTTTAGCGGGACGCGATCGCAGACGAAATGCAAATCTCGATTTCTCACCAGTGCCCCCGGCAACAAACCCGCCTCCGTCAGCACTTGAAACCCGTTACAGATCCCCAGCACCCGTTTGCCCTGTTCTGCATGTTGAATCGTAGACTGCATCGCCGGAGAAAATCGAGCGATCGCCCCACAGCGCAAATAATCGCCATAGCTAAACCCCCCCGGAACAACGACCACATCAATATCCGAAAGATCACTTTCCTCGTGCCAAATCATGCGCGTCGGCTGATCAAGTAACCCCTGCGTCACCCAAACCACATCGCGATCGCAATTCGACCCCGGAAACACCAAAACCCCAAATTTCATCCTTCCTCCCTCATCCCTCATCCCTTCCAAAATCCCTGATCTATGAACCTATATTCAATGGTGTAGACAATTGCTTGAGATCAAACCGATAATTTTCAATAACGGGGTTGGCGAGAAGCTGGTCACAGACGCGATCGAGTTGTTCACGCGCCGCCGCTTCATCTTCTGCGTTCAGCGTTAGCTCAATGTATTTGCCAATTCTGATTTGCTCAACGTTGTCGTATCCCATATGAGTTAATCCCGATCGCACCGCCGTCCCCGCCGGATCTAACACCGAAGGGCGAAGAGTAACATAGATTTGAGCTTGATATTTCTGAGTCACAGCCATGTCCTGATTGCTACAAAGACCGTCTTGAATGCTAACAGCTTTATCATTCTAAGACTGCACCACCCCAAAGCTGTGGTTCTCAATCAGAAAGCGCAGAATTTCGATTTTATTTTGGACGCACCCATGAAAGCACAACGCACCCGCAGTCAAGAACGAATCCTGGACATCTTAAAGACCTTAAACAAAGCGATTTCTGCTCAAGATCTCTATGTCGAACTGCGGAATCGAGACCTGAGCATGGGGCTGGCAACGGTCTATCGTGCCCTGGAGTCACTCAAGCTAGAAGGTATGGTGCAAGTGCGGACGTTGGCCAATGGAGAAGCGCTTTATAGTCTGGTGCAAGAAGACAAACACCATCTCACCTGCGTTCAGTGTGGTAGCTCAGTGGCGATCGACCAGTGCCCCGTCCACGCTTTAGAATCTCAACTGCACGACTCTTACCAGTTCAAAATCTACTATCACATGCTGGAGTTTTTTGGTCTTTGCACCCAATGTCAGACCACAAATGCGGCTAAAGGATGAAGGAGAACGATCGATTCAGTCAGGGAATGGAAGCCGCGTAGCTCGTCAGGCAACCATCCCACACACGCTAGTTCTTCTCGCTCTTTTCCTCTTCGCTCTTGGGAGCCTCAACAGAAGGACTGCCCTGGACTTGCGGAGCCGCTTCAGATTGAGGAGCCACCGGAGCCGGACTGGTCGCACCAGGACTAGCTGGAGTCGCACCAGGCATCGTCACTTTAGGAGGCGCATCACTCGCAGCCTGTTGAATCTGATCCTTATATTGAGCAGGAGCCAACGAAGCAGCCGTCTCAAACAAAGGTTTCGCCTCGTCTTTTTTGCCCTGTTCTTTTAGCACCAAAGCTTTGTAAAACACGGGCTGAAAATCTTGCTTGTTGGTTTTGATGGCTTCGTCAAAGACGTTGAGGGCTTCGTCAAATCGCTTCTGAGATGCAAAAACCTTACCCAACAAAACTTGAATCGCCGTCGTATCCACACTGCCCGTTTGAGCTTTATTCGCTTGAGGCGCATTCTTTAGCGTGTCTTGTAGAAGCCCGATCGCCGCTTCCGGTCGTTTTTGCTCAATCAACAATCCGGCTAACCCTTGCAGGGCATTCAAATCGCCAGGTTTGGTATTGAGAATATTGCGGTAAGCCTGAGCAGATCCTTCGAGGTCACCCGTCTGCTGTCTTGCCTGAGCCAACAGAACGCCGTATTCCGTCTGAGTTGGGTTTGCTTTAGACAGTCTTTCTAACGGATCGATCGCGCCCTTGACATCATTCAATCGCAGTTTGGCTTCTAGCAATCCTCGCAGCGCTGTTTGATTGTCAGGTTCACGCTTAAGAACTTCTTCGTACCCTCTGGCTTGCGCCTCAACGTCTGCCTTTTTGGCCTCGATCGACTGGGCTGGACTGGGAACCGCCTTTGCCTGTTGGGTCGGACTATTAAACGTCGAGGCAATGAGAGGAATAATGGACACTCCTAACAAGCCCACCGTGGCGATGATTAGCACCACATTTAGCAGCCACCGATTTTTCCGCTTTTCTTCAGCCACAAGATTGCCTCAAACTCAACAGGATACAATATAGTCCCTGAATGACTGGATCGACAGGCCACGATCGACAACTCTCAGCGCCTAAAAGCGGTCGATCGTTCACGCTTCAAAAATTACTCTTAAAGGTTGACCAAAATTAGCCTGCTGCTTGCACCGTTCGCTG
Organism: Phormidesmis sp. 146-33; assembly: GCF_052939515.1. Taxonomy (NCBI): domain Bacteria; kingdom Bacillati; phylum Cyanobacteriota; class Cyanophyceae; order Leptolyngbyales; family Leptolyngbyaceae; genus Phormidesmis; species Phormidesmis sp. 146-33. Next base: position 71,909 of record NZ_JBJPHU010000016.1, on the reverse strand, counting down.
ACCCGTCGGAGACGCTGCTGAAGTTTGAGGTTGAGGGGCAGGATCAACGGCCGTAAATTCAATATGGTTGAGCAGCGTTGTCACAAAGGCAAACAGCAAAAATGGCAGAGACAACACCAGCACCAATCCGACCGTAGCCAACGCATACACAGGACGACTCGCACCCATCAGAGCCATTGCCGCCGCCAAACTAATAAACAGCACGATCAGCCAAACAATAATTTGACCGTAAATATCGCCAAACGAAAGGGTACATGTAACGCGGTATTTTTCGATATTCATGAATTTTCCTCTCAACGCCTGTCTCAAAGGTTTGACCTAGAGGTTGACTTCTTGAAGTTTGTTTAGAAAGCAAGATTGGTCTGCTGCAATGCGAAAACCAACCTCAAACAAGAGGTCTCGTCTGTTCTTAGCGTAAAGGCCCCATCAGGTTTTGGGCAATTTCTCAACGTTACTGCAAGGTTCTTAATTTTTCTTTACAAATAGTTAAGCTTACCGAAATTGAGCGGAAAGCCCCTCGCCTTTAGGCATGGGGATGGATAGCGACGGCGCGGTAGCGCCAATCTCTCACGACAAGGAACGCAGAAATTCACGTACAACGTCTGTCTTGGTTCGCTTTGACTTTTTAGCATAGCGCTCAAGCTTTTTCATTTCCTCCTCGGAGACTCTAACGTGAAGTTGTTTTTCAGTCATGCTGTGTACTCATCTGGTACACTCATTCTAGTGGCAAGGTAATCAACCACTTAAAAAACCTGGTTGTCGAAAGACACGCTGCACCTTGATAATTGAATCTATGCGGTTCTACTGCATGGTTCTAGTTCCCTCCTCGCAGTCGGTAAAAGATTTAGAGGAGCTAGACGACCAGCCTTTTGAAGCGAATTGGCTTCAGAATTAAACAGGACTCGCACTCGTGCGAATAGGGTAGGGCATACCCGAATTAACGCTTGGGGAGAATCCCACCTCTGGGCTAGAGACTGCAAGGAATCTAGTGGTCTGTCAAAGTTAGATTGAGGGATAATCAGGGGATGAAGTCATAGGTTGAAATGATCATGCCTCAAAAGAAATACATCGTTTCCCTCAACGCTGAAGAACGGCAGTTTCTAGAACACTTGACCACCACTGGAAAAGCGTCCGTCGCTGCCGTTAACCATGCTCGGATCTGGCTCAAAGCAGACATCAATCAACCCAATGGCGGCTGGAAAGATGAAGCGATCCGAGATGCGCTTGAGATCAGCGTGTCCACCATTGAGCGAGTGCGAGAGCGATTTGTGGAAGAAAGCCTAGAAGCGTGCTTGAAGCCGCGCCCTCGGCAGCGGTCTCGCCGTCGGTGTTTAGATGGGGAGCAAGAAGCGCATCTGATTGCCATCGCTTGTAGTTCAGCCCCTGCTGGACAAGCTCGATGGACGTTGCGGCTCCTGGCAGATCGCCTGGTGGAAGTCGGCGAGGTCGAACAGATTTCTCATGAAACCGTGCGCCAAACGCTAAAAAAACTGAACTTAAGCCTTGGTTAAAAGAATGCTGGGTGATTCCGCCGGAAGCCAACGCTGAATTTGTGTGTCAGATGGAGGAAGTGTTGCAGCTCTACACCAGCCGAGAAGACCCTCGCTATCCTTTAGTGTGCTTCGACGAAAGCTCCAAACAATTAATCAGCGAAACTCAGATTCCTCAACCTGTCGAGCCTGGAAAACCTCCTCGCTATGACTATCAGTATGAACGCAACGGCACGGCTAATCTCTTCATGTTTTTCGCGCCTCTACTGGGCTGGCGACACGTTGAAGTCACCGACCAACGCACTCAGCTTGATTATGCCCAGCAAATGAAATATCTCGTGGATCACTGCTTCCCCGATGCGGTCAAAATTCGAGTCGTGCAGGATAATCTCAATACGCATGTCCCGGCATCTCTTTACAAAGCCTTCCCCGCGCCAGAAGCTCGGCGGATTCTTAACCAATTAGAGTTCCACTACACCCCCAAGCATGGCAGTTGGTTAGATATGGCAGAAATAGAACTCAGTGTTCTATCGCGTCCATGTTTAGATCGGCGCATTCCAGACAAACTCACTTTGACCCAAGAGATTGCGGCTTGGGAGCAGGCACGTAATGCTCAGGGTCATGCAGTGGACTGGCGCTTCACCACTCAAGATGCTCGGATTAAACTCAAGCGGCTTTATCCCTCAGTATAATCTTGACAGACCACTACGTTAAGTGGTTTCGTTGAGCCAAGAATTCCCTCGCCTTTAGGCATGGGGAGTGTCAATTGCGCCCTTCTTCGATCCACTCCCCCATATAAGAGATGAGTAAGAAGATCAGAGCCACGCTGATCGCAGTGAGTCGAGTCGTCACTCCATTTAAGAAAATTCCATTTAGGAAAAGACTGTAGAACCCACCTAGGCTAAAAAATGTGGTGAGAGCAATGACGATCGCTCCTGGCACTTTTGTTTTGATTGCGGTTGAGAGAACGTTTTGCAGATCACGGGAGGCTTTTTCTTGATCGATCGGGTTTTTGCTAAAAAGGTATTTCCTCAACTGTCGAGTTTTGAAAAGCGTGAACAGCTTGCTGCGGGTGGCGGCGTAGAGGTCTGGTTTGAGAGAAAGTGCTTTGTCAAAGTTGGCGATCGCGCCTTCATATCGCTCCATGCTTCTCAGGGTCAGGCCTCTTTTGTGCCAGAGGGTTGAGTCGTCGGGTCGGAGTTTGAGAGCTTGGTCGTAGCTGGCGATCGCTTCGTCAAAGAGCGCCACTTTTTTTAAGGCGGCCCCTCGACTTCCCCAGACATCCGCATCCAATTTGAGTGCGAGAGATTGGTCGTAGCATTCTGCTGCTTCTTCGTAATGATTGAGCCAGTAGAGTGCGTTGCCCTGTTGACTCCAGGCGGCTGCATCCTGGGGATTGAGGCGGGTGAGTTGTTTGTAGCTGTCTAAAGCGTCTTCTCGGCGATTGAGAAACCAGAGAATGTTTGCCCGATCGCTCCAGGCTTCTTTGAGGTCTTCACAGTTAACGGCTTTGTTGTAATAGATTAGCGCTTCTTTATAACGATGCATCAGGGCGGCAAGCTTGCCTTTCTCTAACCAGGCCTGGGCGCTGTCTGGCTGAAGGATTAACGCTTGATCAAAACTGGCGATCGCGGCTTTGTACTTCGACTTCTGTTTCTGAATCTTGCCGCGACCGATCCAGGCTTCGGGGTAGTGAGGATTGAGTTCTAACGCTCGATCGAAGCTGACGAGAGCCGGATCAAGTCGGGCGATCGCGCTTAAAGCCATTCCTCGCTGATACCAGGCTTCTTCACACTCTGGATGTTGATCTAATGCCTGGTCGTAGTAAGTCAGCGCGTCTGAATAATGTTCCTCCTGAGCCGCTTGATTGCCTTTTTGCAGCAGATCGGGCAGTGATAGCGCGGTGGATTCTTCGGGTAAAAAATCTTCGTCTCGGCTCATCGGCGGAACCCTCGTAAATAGTAGACTGACTGTTGCAGCTTGGAGCGTTTGGAATGCCCGCTGCTGAATTTGCTAACCAATAGGATTTGATTATGAGCGCAGAAACTGACCCCGCAAAAATTATGAAACAGCAGGTGGGAGTCGCCGCCGCCGCCAGGGTGCAGTCTGGTTCTATTGTAGGGCTGGGCACTGGGTCAACGACTGCTTATGCCATTCAAGCGTTGGGCGATCGCCTCAAGTCGGGTGACCTCAAAGATATCAAAGGGGTGCCGACCTCGTTTCAGGCGATCGTTCTCGCACGGCAATATGGAATTCCGCTGGTGTCGCTGGATGAGATTGATGGCATTGATATCGCGATCGATGGAGCGGATGAAGTTGACCCTCAGAAGAATTTGATCAAAGGGGGCGGTGCGGCTCACACTCAGGAGAAGATTGTCGATAGTTTAGCGGCTCAGTTTATTGTCGTAGTAGATGGCGGCAAACTGGTGGATCAGTTGGGTTCAACCTTTTTGTTGCCTGTGGAAGTGATTCCGATGGCGGTGACTCCGGTGATGAAAGCGATCGCTAAACTCGGTGGCAAACCCGAACTGCGGATGGGCATCAAAAAAGCCGGGCCGGTTGTCACCGATCAAGGCAATCTGGTGGTAGACGTGAAGTTCGATCGCATCGATAACCCTGCCGAACTCGAAAAAACGTTGAACAACATTCCCGGCGTTCTCGAAAACGGCTTGTTTGTCAATGTTGCCGATGTGGTGCTGATTGGCGAGATTAAGGATGGACAGCCGATCGTTCGTGAAATGTAAAACAGGGCGAGGGATGAGTTTTTATGGTCTCTCAAGCTTGGAAGCGATCTCTTCAAGTTACCTGCAAGGGGTCGTTTTCCTCAAAGGCTGGAGTAGATTCACCGATTTATTGCAACGATCGCAGCATTTGCCCAACCGAAATCACACAGTCTGGAAATGCCAGGGGTGCAATTTGGCTCTCTTCTGCCAAAGCGATCTCGGATTGATAGCCATTTTGACTGGGCGATCGATAGACGTGAAGCACACGCTGATTCACATCTAAGATCCAATACTCTACGATTCCCGATCGGGCATAACTGGGGGCTTTTACCTCGCGATCGTATTTCAGCGTCGTGTCTGACACCTCAATTAGCCAAAAAACTTCTGAGGGAATGGGGTGATGGTTCTCGTAATAGCCTGGATCTGGGGCAACGATCGCGATATCTGGCTCTGGTTCAGAGTAGTCATTCAACCGAATGGGGTCTTGCAGTCTGAGCAGCGCTTGACTCCCCAACTGAGTTCTCAACAATCCCTCAACCCGACTTACGGCTGCACTGTGTGCTGTCCCTTTGGCTGCCATTTTGATCAGTTGCCCCTCCAGTAACTCAACCCGCTCCTCTGGTCGAAAAATTCCAGCTTCTGCGATGCGGTGATAGTCCTGGACGGAAATGCGGCGTAGAGCGATCGCGCTATCCATAGGTCGCTTGAGCAAAAGTTTCACGGGGATGTCCCTATCTTAAGGCGGCGATGTCATCCCTGAAGGGGGTTGTTTTGCATCGTTTTGATTGAAGGGTCAATGCGATCGCGCCAACAACATAAAAGCTGCAACAAAACCTGTAAACGTCCAAGCATTTGCCGCAAACGTCTTGGCAAAACTTAAAAATGTTCAAGCATTTGCTGTAAATGTCTTAACAAAACCTGTAAATGTCTTAACAAAACCTGTAAATGCCCCAACAAAATCTGTAAACGTCAATTACTTGCCCACCAAACCACTCAACTTCTTGAAAATCTGCAAAACTTTGTACAGATCATTGGTTCGGTTGAGCAAAAAAACACGTCCGACAGAGCATAGCGCGGCTCTGAAGGTAGGGCCAGTTTCACAAATAAAAACTCGCTGCCATTTATGACAATTCCGAAGTTTGGTTTTTCTTGAGTCACGCTTGCCAACCTATAGACCAACGCTTGAGGAAATGCTTTGGTTAGCGCCAACTCTGAGTTTTTGGCTCCGATCGCCGCAACCCAAATCGCCAGAATCCCACATGAACTCGTTAGGATAGTCTCTAGAGTTTTTTCCCTGCCCAATGCTGAATTAAAAACTCACAGCGCAAATCCCTTCATCCCTCATCCTTCATCCCTCATCCCTTTCCTATGCTCTATCGCCGCTTTGGACGCACCAATCTACAAATCCCCGTCTTCTCTTGTGGGGGAATGCGCTATCAGTACAAGTGGCAAGATGTCTCCGAGCGTGAGATTCCTGCTGATGGTCAAGAAAACTTAGAGAATACGATTCGGCGATCGCTCGACGTGGGCATCAATCATATTGAGACGGCTCGCGGCTACGGCACTTCAGAAATGCAGTTGGGCCAAATCTTGCCAAAGTTGCCTCGCGAAAAGCTAATTGTGCAAACCAAGATCGAACCCTCAGCCGACCCCAAAGCGTTTCTCAAAACCTTTGAACAATCGCTGCGCTATCTGAAGCTAGATTACGTCGATTTATTGGGATTCCACGGAGTCAATTTAGAAAGTCATTTAGACGAGTCGATCCGTCCGGGTGGCTGCCTCGAAGTGGCGCGAAAGCTTCAAGAACAGGGCAAAGTCCGGTTTGTTGGCTTCTCAACTCACGGATCAACCGATCTGATTGTGAAAACCATTCAGACCAATCAATTTGATTACGTCAATCTGCACTGGTATTACATCAACCAGCAAAACTGGGAAGCGATCGCCGCCGCCAATCGACACGACATGGGCGTATTTATCATCAGTCCTTCTAACAAAGGTGGATTGCTTTACCAACCGTCGCCGCGATTATTGGATCTGTGTGCGCCATTGAGTCCGATCGTCTTCAACAATTTATTTTGCCTGAGCCATCCACAAGTTCACACGTTGAGCGTTGGGGCTGCCCGTCCCCAAGATTTTGACGAACATCTGAAAACGTTGGATTTGTTGGATCGCGCCGCCGAAATTTTGCCCCCGATTATCGAGCGACTGGAAAAGGCCGCGATCGAACGCCTGGGCGAAGACTGGCTCAACACCTGGCGAATAGGTCTCCCGACTCACGAACAAACCCCCGGCGGCTTGAATATTCCCGTCGTTTTGTGGCTGCGAAATCTGGCGATCGCCTACGACATGACCGACTACGCCAAAATGCGCTACAACCTTCTAGGTCAGGCAAATCATTGGTTTCCGGGTGTGAGAGCAGAGGCGATCGATTCCTCAGCCTTGAAAGAATGCCTGTCCAACAGTCCCCACGCCGACAAAATTCCCGACTTGCTGACCGAAACTCATCAACTTTTGGCAGGTGAAGTGGTCAAGCGTCTCAGAAGCGATTGAATCGTGAAGCAGAATCTCATCCTTTCACAATCAGGCTTCAGATAAGAGGCTTTTGGGAAGAGTCTACGTTTCAAAGTCCCCCAAAATGGGGGATTGGGGGGCAGAAGCCGTGAACAACGAAGCGAAAATCGCGATCTCTTCGAGTTACCCGCAAGGGGTCGCTTCGAGTTACCCGCAGGGGGTCGCGTTGAGTTAACCCAACGTCAGTTCGATGAGAGTGACTCGCTTCGTTTCGATCGGCTTCTGCCCCCTAAATCCCCCAATTTTGGGGGACTTTTGGACAAGATCTCTCGTTCAAAGTCCCCCAAAATTGGGGGATTTAGGGGGCAGAAGTGCTGAACAACGGAGCGGAAAAACTCCATCGAATTCACGTTAACCCATAGACGATCAGGCCCACTCCCAAGCAGATTCTCTGACCACAAATATTCTTTCCAAACATCAAAACGGATTGCAGATTTGTGAGATCCAGGTATGCTGATCTGAGTGCATTTGCTCAATAGAAAGCCTTCCTCAAATCATTCGATTCTGTTCGCCCTTCTGCTTCTACAATTTCTGTTAATTCATCAAAATTTTTTCTGTGATTGCCATTTATCCTGGTAGCTTTGATCCCATCACCCTTGGGCACCTCGACATCATTACACGCGGGACTCGGCTGTGCGATCGCGTGATTGTGGCAGTCCTGCGAAACCCCAACAAAGTGCCTTTATTTACCGTCCAACAACGGATGGAGCAGATTAGCCATGCCACCCGTCATCTTGATAACGTAGAAGTAGATAGTTTTGAAGGGCTAACGGTGACCTATGCCCAGATGCGAGGCGCTACTGCTCTCCTACGAGGGTTGCGCGCCGTCTCAGACTTTGAAATGGAGTTGCAGATGGCGCATACTAACAAAACCCTGTTTGACCAAATCGAGACCATATTTCTGGCCACCTCGAATGAGTACAGCTTTCTCAGTAGTAGCGTGGTCAAAGAAGTTGCCAAATTTGGCGGCCCGATCGACCATCTCGTTCCCCAACATGTCGCTCTAGATATTTACCAATGCTACGCCAAGAATCATCCAGCATAAGTCCCGATAACTCTGCAAACGGAGCTTCTCAAGGTCGAGCCGCTTACGCAGAGGGCGCACGAGTGGGCAATCCCGACATTCAGCAAGAACTCAATCGGCTGGAGGAGATGATTCTCGACAGTCCTCGCCTGCTGTGGAGTCGGCGCACCCTTGTCGATGAAGATCAGTTTCTCGATCAGCTTGATTTGGTGCGGTTGAGCCTGCCAGAAGCGTTTCACGAAGCTGAGGAGATTGTTCGCCAAAAAGACGAAATTCTCATTCAGGCAGAGCAGTATGCCCAGGATATGATCGAGGCGGCCGAGCGGCGAGCGGCTCAGATTCTAAACGAGACGGGGATCATTCGTCAGGCAGAGTTAGAGGCTCAACAAATTCGTGTTCAGGTGCAAGAAGAGTGTGAAGTCATCCAACAGCAAACCCTTGCTGAAATTGAGCATAAGCGTCGTCAGGCTCAACAAGATTTAGACGAGTTGCGGCGGCTGGCGATCGAAGAATGTGAAGACATCCAAAACGGCGCTGACCAATACGCCGATAAAGTACTTCGCGATATGGAAGCTCAGATGGCAGAGATGACGCGCATCATTCGCAACGGTCGCCAACAATTGCAGATCAATCAACCCGAAGCGCAGCGTGTCAAAGAGAGCGGAGTGAGTCGAGCGGGGCAAAAGGGGAGCGATCGTAAGAGCTAAAATATTCAAAACTTCTGATTCTTTTTCAGCATGGTTAAAGCCTCAGTGAATTGGACTCCGCCGTAAAGTCAGCCGAACATGCAGCGTTTTTGCAACGATCATCTCAGCGCTAATTCGCCGACTTGAACGAATCATCCGGGACGGTTAACAATCAATCTGCTGATGAAAAGACGTGAATTATGTCCCGACGAAGACTTTCACTGAGCTTGAGTTTGTCGATCGCCCTCAATTTTCTCTTCTGGACTCTGCTGATTCTGTACTATTGGTTTCCTGGCTACGAATTAAGAGGTCGCTATAGTGGGCTGATCCTCTTGTTGCTGACGCTGGCAGCTTCGCTGTGGGCCGTCTTGCAAACCGTCACTTCGGCCAAGTCTCGCGCTTTGAGGGCGATCGTGCTCATTCCTTCAGCGCTGTCAATTCCTCTACTGGCAGTCTTGACCCTGTGGCTTTTATTCGTTTTACAGTTTCGAGAACCCTGCTTGACGGTTTCTACTTCGCCCAGCGGTCGGCACTCTGTCACGGTTGAAAGCTGGTGTTTTCCATTAGATGGCGGTTGCCACACTTACGTCTATCTCAATCAAGCCATTTTTAGCAAAGAAATTAAGGGAATCTATACCAGCGAACGGGTTTGTCAGCTTAAAGATGCGACGATCGTCCAATGGAGCGCCGACGAATCCAGGATCGATCTGTCAAATAGTCTGATCAAGCAAACGATCGAATTGCCAGACTCCAGTCGATCGTAGAAAAACCTCTGGCGCTTGGCGCAATTACGAAGGTTCGATCGCCAATTAAACAGGTGGCATAAATCAGTAGTTTCGCCCATTGACTTGTGAGAATTTGGGAGTACGCCACATTTACCTACAGGAGCGTATCTCATGCCCTCCGAGAATTTTCGCCGTCAGCTTCGTCAAGAAGTGCAAACCTGGCAAACTGACGGCTTGATCAATCCGACACAACTTCAGCAATTGTCCGATCGCTATCAGCTCGATCGCCTCGACCTCCAGGACAAAAATCGCTTTACTCGCATCCTTATCGGCTTGGGCTGCATTTTAATTGGTCTGGGCGTGATTACCTTTGTCGCCGCAAATTGGCAAGATATCCCGCGCGGGGCCAGAGTTGCGATGTTGTTGTCACTGTTTGTCAGCATCAATTTTGCGGGATTTTGGCTCTGGAAAGGTTCGCGTGACCAATGGCAAAGTCGGCTTGGTGAAGGCTTTTTGCTGCTGGGATCGCTCGTTTTGGGCGCAAACATGGCCCTGATGGCTCAAATGTTTCACATCGGCGGGTCACCTCACGAACTTTTTCTCACCTGGGGAATTGGCGTTTTGCTGATGGCCTATAGTCTGCGGCTGACTTCGCTAGGCGGGTTGGCGATCATGCTGATTGGGATTGGCTACTGGTGGGGCTGGTGGCAGGTGAGTCGGACAGATGAATTTTCGGTCTTGAATCTAATCATCTATCAAATGCCCTTAGTCGCTGGGTTAATGTATCTGCCGTTAGCGTACTGGTGTCGACCCCTTGCGGGTAACTCAAAGAGATCGCGCGTCCTGTTTCTCTTTACGGCGATCGCAGTCGGGTCTTCTCTGTCCAATGCGATTTCTACCAATGCTTTGCAGTCCGGGCTGGGATTGGCGATGGTGGCCATTTTGCCTGCCGCTTTGCTCTGGGGCTATGACGATAGTTTGTGGAATGACCTTTTGCGGCGACCATCCTCCCGGATTAGCCGACCGTTTCAGAAGCTGGCGCGCGGGGTTGCCGTTTTGCTTTTGGGTAGTTTGCTCTATTGGCTGTCCTTTAAGGGTGCGTGGAGTCTGACGCATTCGACCTCACCCAATTTTGAGCTTCCAGAATGGCGATCGCTGCCTAGCATTTTGATTTTGACGGTGCTGATGGTGGTGGAATGGGTCTATCTGGTGCGCTCAGGCAGAACGCGATCGGGCAGGCTTCGCGTCAATTTGAACACGGTGATTGTGGGCAGCTTTTTAGTAATCTTGGGGCTATTGATCTACTGGGACACGGAAATCAGCCAGATTCAAATTCTCGCCACCTTTGTCTCAAACGTGCTGCTGGCAGTGTTGGGAATTGGCACGATTCGCGAAAGTCTAGGAACGGGTGATCGTCGCCTTTTCTGGTTTGGCATCGTTCTGTTAGCCCTGCAAATTTACAGCCGTCTACTTGAATATCAGACAGGCTTGCTGCTCAAATCGCTGGTGTTTGTTCTCTGTGGAGTGGGCATTATCGCCGCCGGACTCTGGTTTGAGCGCTACGTGAGAACGATCGCCCCCTCTCCCCAAATTCTCCCAGAGGAATCACTATGAACCCCACATCTGAAAATATAACCCCTGCAAATCCAACCCCTGCAAACCCAACCGTCGAGACAGCGCACCCCCTTCCTCAATGGCGATTTTGGCTACCCTTGGTGCTGCAAACGGTCTTAATTGCGTCGGTGCCAGCCCAGGCAGTCTACACCCACCTCACCGGAAGAACGGCTGTTCTGCAAACGGCTCCCGTCGATCCCTACGATTTGATGCGCGGCTACTCGGTCACCCTTAACTACGACATTTCGCGAACCGACAATCTCAAGTCACTCCCCGGCTGGAAGTCTCTGCCCAAAAACAGCAACTATTCCAGTACTCAAGACTATTTAGCTGAAGACACGATCGTTTATGTGACTTTGCAAGCCCCGGCTAACAATTCCGCTAACCGCCCCAAGCCCTGGAAACCTGTCGCTGTGAGTGGCGATCGTCCTGCTAATCTTAAGCCCAACCAGATCGCGCTCAAAGGGCGAAGTCAGTATGGTTCGCTTCAATTTGGGCTAGAAACCTACTACATGCCAGAAAGCCGACGCGATGAGGTCAACGACAATATTCAGCAAAATCAGCGCAAAAATCCCGGTGTTGTCGAGGTGAAGATTGACGCTCAAGGCAATGCGGTGCCGCTGACAATTTGGGTGGGCGATCGTCGTTACAGTTTTTAGCGTGAATTTGGTCGAGTTTTTTCGCTTTGCTGATCCGAGCTGTTGCCTTCTCGAATCTACAAGCATCGTGAGGCAATTCTGTCGAATTCACAGGCCTTTAAGTCTACGTGAATTCGATGAAATCCTTGGCTGCGGTTATTACTCCGGGCAGCCCCCTAAATCCCCCACGAGTGAGGGACTTTGAACAAAGAATCCATATCCGAAAGTCCCCAGAATTGGGGGGTTGGGGGGCGAAAGTGCTGAATCACGAAGCGAAAAAATGCCATCGAATTCACGTTAAGTCTGTCTCAAAAACAAAGACGCGGAGAAGTCGATCGACCTACCCGCGTCCTAAATCGTTGAATGAAACCTTGAATCTACCCTTGTCGTTTGTGTTGCCAAGCTGCGCCGACAGCAGCCCCAGCCCCAGCGACTAACCCCGTTGCCATGCCTTCGATCGTTTTAACGGTAGGGCTTTGGGTCAAACACTGATTCGTCACAACATTAGCTTGTATACATTGATTGCTTTCTGCCCAACTTGCCGTTCCTCCGACGATCACGCCCGTAGCACTAGAGAGCAAGACGAACAGAAGAAAGCGCTGATTTTTTATACCCATAGACTGATGACAACAACACTAAAGAGAAGTACACCCTACTCTACCCAAATCCCGGACGAGTACGATCGCGCTTCTATAAATTTTTAGTGTTGAATCACGCCGAATTCTAGTCTTTCAGAAACAGATAAAAAACGTCTGCCTTCCTGAGTTTAGAGAAGCTTCTCCATCTTTCTTAACCTGAATTCGATGAAGTTTTTTTGCTTCGTTCTTCAGTGCTTCTGCCCCCCAACCCTCAAAAATGGGGGACTTTAAGACAAGATTTTGGGTTCAAAGTCCCTCACTCGTGGGGGATTTAGGGGGCTGCCTAGATTCACAACCGCAGCGGAAGATTTCATCGAATTCATGTTTTCTTAATCAATGCGAACGTCAAAAGGTAAGCGTACATACACACCTCTCGGATCGTTCATCTTGTTGAGCGAAGTCAAGTCACCCTGAAGCTGGTCAAATTGTTGAGAGAACGGACTTTTGGCAGTAGTCTTAGCCCCAAGACTCGCCCCAAACAGCCGTTGCAAAATTCGTTCTTCAAACGTGCTGGATTTGGGATATTCCTCGATCTGCCAGTCGTCGCCTAACTTGGCTCGTTTTGCAGCGTCCTTGATAGCATCGTCGAGTCCGCCCAGTTCGTCGACCAGACCTAGCGCCTTTGCCTGAATGCCTGACCAGACTCGGCCTTGAGCAATCTCTGCCACTTTATTTTTTTGCAGCTTGCGCGAGTCAGAAACTTTTGTCAGGAATTGGTCATAAATTTTGTTGACCGATCGCTGTACCAGCTGCAATTCTTCTGGGCTTTTGGGACGAGTGATCGTTTGACTATCTGCAAAGCGTCCAGTTTTGACAACATCCCACGTCAGTCCGTTTTGATTGGCGATTTTCTGAATGTTGGGCTGCAACCCAAACACGCCGATCGAGCCTGTGATCGTATTCGCCTCCGCAAAGATGCGATCGCCGTAAGTCGCAATCCAGTAGCCCCCAGAGGCCGCCACGCTGCCCATTGAGACAACCAGCGGTTTTACCTTTTTGGTCAAAATGACTTCTCGCTGAATAATCTCTGAAGCGGTCGCGCTGCCCCCCGGACTGTTAACACGCAGCACCACGGCTTTTACATCGTCGTCTTGCCTCAGTTGGCGCAATTGTCGAGCCAGACGATCGCCGCCCACATCTCCGCTGCCGCCTTGACCGTTGACGATATCCCCTTCAGCGTAAATAATTGCAATCTGATTTTTGCCACCTCGCTTTTGCACGGCCTCTTCGGCAACTCTGGCGTAGGTTCTCAAACTGATTTGGCGGAAGGATTTATTTTCGTCGTCTTCGCCCGTAATTTTTTTGAGTTCTGACACCATTTCGTCAGAATAAGCCACCTTGTCTGCCAGCTTGGATTTAAGCGCTTCGTCGGCGGTGAGCGTGCCTTTACTGTCGGCGATCGCCTGCATTTGCTGCACGGTCATTTTGCGATCTTTACTGGTGGTGGTTAGAAATTCGCCCCACAGATCGCCCAGCAGTTTTTGGGTTTGCTCTCGGTTGGCCTGACTGCGCTTGGTTAACAGAAACGGTTCGACCGCCGACTTATATTTGCCAACCCGCGTTACCTGTACGCCCACCCCATATTTTTGCAAGGCTCCCGCATAAAACATGCTTTCTGAGCTAAGACCATTGATTTCCATTTGCCCGATCGGGTTCACTGCCAGCGTGTTGGCCACCGAGGCTAGATAGTATTCTCGCTCTGCCCAATCCACATCGTAGGCATAGATTTTTTTACCCGCCGCCTTAAATCGCTCCAGCGCCTCTCGCACTTCTTTGAGCGTGGCAAACCCAGAACTGCTGGCCCCGCTTCCCCCGTGTAAAAAGAGGGCAACAATGCGTTTGTCTCGAGTCGCCTCGTCGATCGTATCCAGCACCGTTTTTAACGTAATACTCTCACTTTCATCTCCAGCCAGCGCTTCGTTGAGAACTTCGCGAGTGCTGGAATTGGGCTTAGAGTCTGTAATTGTCTGAGACAAGTCAAACACCAAAACTGACTTATCTTTAACCCGTGGCTCCGGGTCTCTAGACGCTGTAGCAATGACCAAAAGCAGCAGGCCGCCAAAGCTAAGACCCATAAAGATCAGAATGCCAAGCAGGGTCGCAAAAGTGTGTTTGAGAAAGTCACGCATAGGGGGAGGGAGAAGAGGGGAGGGAGAAGAGGGGAGAGAGGAGGGAGGAGGGAGGAGCTAGGAGTGTGAAGTTAGTTCTTAGCAAGCCCCAAAAGGTGGAAGCGATCGTTACTCCATGCTAATCGCTATTCTCAAAGTTCTGGTGACTAAACTCTCAACTACCCAACTCAAACGCTCAATCACACCTTTCATCCCTCTTCCCTCCTCCCTCATCCCTTTTTCTAATCCCTTCCATCAGCGACACGATTTCTTTTTTGCACACCCCTCTATGTAGTATGAGTAAGAGTTAACTCACTCATCACAGGTATCTGAAGCATGACCGCAGTCACCCCAAACCCTCAGTCAACCGCTCCCTTCTTTTGTGAAGGCATTCAGTATTTTGGTGAAGCGCTCCCTGGTTTTGAAACGCACGGTAAAGCTGCGGCGATCGTATCCGGCAAAGGGGCGATCGCTGACCCTACTGATCCGACTGCGGCTTATCAAACGTTGTTAGCGGCGGATGCGTTGCGCTATTTGATTTTGCAAGTGACGGCGAGCAAGGCATCGGGGCACCCTGGCGGATTTGCAAGTCAGGTCGAGGCGTACGCAGCCCTGGTCATGCTTGGCTACAAAAATATCATGACCGAAGTGGGCCACCATGCTCCCGGTTTCTACAGTGCGATGTTTTTGGATCGATCGCTTGAAGATATGGGCATTCAAACCGTACAGCAGTTGCGCGATCGCTTTCGAGAAAAGCACGGGCTGTTAGGACATTTGTCGGGCTTTATTCCAGGCATTTTGGCCCCGGCCGGCCCGTTGGGTCAGGGTCAACACTTTGCGATGGCGGCGGCTCTGTTGCATCGTGACAAGCTATTTCCCTTTACGGTGGGCGATGGGGGATTGGGCGAGCCGTATATCGTCAGCGCGATGGCGCATTTTCACACGGCTTATCCGACGGTGACCAATTTCTTGCCCGTTTTGGTGTGGAATGGTTTTTCGCAAGAGCATCACAGTATGGTTTCGACCAAATCCAACGAGGAAATGCTGACTTACTGGCGCGGCAATGGGTTTGAAGAGGTAGTTCTAATTGACGCAAAGGACTATGACGATCGCAATCAGCCCGGAGCCTATGTAGACAGTACGGCGTTTTCGTTCGATCGCCGATTGGAATTCACGCAGGCAGTTTTGGTAGCCACCGATCGCGCAGCAAAATCGGCTCTCGGCGGCAAACTCACCGTTCTGATTATCAAACAACTCAAGGGTGCGGGCGTTCATGCTAGGGGCGCAAAATCCCATAACCTGTATGCTCAACATACGTTAGAGAATGCCGACATTATTTCGGCGCTCAAAGCTCGGGCCCTCTCACCCGCCGCCTGGGATATTGTGCGAACCAACTGCGAACGATCGGGGGGCGGGCCAGCCAGCAAAACGGTCGTCACCGAATCGATCTTACCGTTGCCAGATTTGGGACAACTGCCGCTCGAAGAATTCGCAACTGGAGACTCCAAAGTTTCGACGACAGCAATGGGCTTGTTAGTGGGAGCGGTGGGACAGCGCGATCGTGCGTTTGTCGTCACGAATGCGGATGGGAATGAAGCGTCTGGAATCGCCAACATCAACCAGGCTTTACGAATCATTCACCCTGTCGAAGATGCGCTGTATAACCAGGCTCCCAAAGGACAGGTTTATGAACCATTGAGTGAAGATGCCTGTGCGGGATTGGCGGCCGGTTTGGCACTGATGGGGGGGCGATCGCTCTGGTGTTCGTATGAATCGTTTGCGATCAATGGCGTTCCGATTTGGCAAACGGTGACCCAGGCGATGGCCGAATTGCGCCGTCCGACTCCTTCGACAATTACGCTATTCACGGCTGGGGCCCTCGAACAAGGTCGTAATGGTTGGACTCACCAACGTCCTGAAATCGAAGCCTATTTTGCCAGCATGATGCGAAATGGCAATGTGTTTCCGCTGTTTCCACCGGATGCTAATAGTATTCAGGTGTGCTATGAGTGGGCGTTGTCTACCCAAAATAAGGGCGTTGTGATCACGGCGAGTAAGTCTCCGTTGCCGATTCGCACGACGTTTGAGCAGGCGCGTCAGGCTTTGAAAGAGGGCGCGATCGTCCTTCACGAAACGCCGAATACGGGTAAAAAAGTCGTGTTTGCGGCGATCGGCGATATGACGTTGCTGCCTGTTTTAGAAGCCGCTTCTCAGCTAGAGGCACAAGGCCTGTCGGTGCGAGTCGTTTCGATCGTCAATCCTCGTCGGCTGTACCGTTCTCACGATGTCGCGTGGGATCTGTGTTCTCAACCAGATGGCGAAT
The DNA here is from genome assembly GCF_052939515.1 of Phormidesmis sp. 146-33. Lineage (NCBI taxonomy): Bacteria > Bacillati > Cyanobacteriota > Cyanophyceae > Leptolyngbyales > Leptolyngbyaceae > Phormidesmis > Phormidesmis sp. 146-33. Next base: position 55,369 of record NZ_JBJPHU010000016.1, on the reverse strand, counting down.
TTTTGGATGACGCTAAGTTTGAGGCGATGTTTGGTGGAGATGCGCTGATTGGGGTGACGGGAGGCGCAAGTGGAATGCTAGAACCTTTGATGTTGCGGAGTTCTGCCAATCGTGACACCTTTGCTTGGAAGCGGGGCGAGACGACTGCCAGTGCCGGGGAATTGATGGCTGTGAATGGCATTACCGCTGATGCTTTGACCAAACGCGCCCTGGCCCTCGTCTAGTAGTCAGCGAATGGTCGGTTAAAGCAGTCGTGACTGTCAGCCTTGTCAGTTTAACGTGAATTCGATGAGATTTCTCGCTTCGTTGTTCTGAGCTTCTGCCCCAACCCCCCAATTCTGTAGGACTTTGATTTGATCTATTCGATTCAAAGTCCTCCATTGATGGAGAATTTAGGAAATAGTCAAAATCTACTCCCCCTTGTAACTCGAAGCGATCGGAGTCAAAAATCTTGTTGGACTTGCGTTAAAAAAGATGGTTCAACTAGGTGACTGAGGGGTGCGATCGACACCTAGATCTCGGCAAAGTTAGATCTTGGCAAACCAATTTTCATCAACTTCAACAGACTCGATCATGGTTATCTTGACACCGAGACCTAACTCTTTTAATCGTTGAACTAACTGCTCTCCATCTATCAAATCAATGGGCGGCGCACCATCTCGTGTGGCCTCTTTGATAGCATCTCTTGTAAATGTACCAGTCGTGATAAATAAACCTTTATCAGTTCGTCCTTGCATTGCTCCACGAAAATCTCGAATTTGACCCGCTGTTACCGACCCCTGATAACGCTTGCATTGAAAGAGAACGTGAAAGCTCAGAAAGCCATTTATACGAGCAATCCCAACACCATCAATTCCACCGTCACCAGATTTGCCTGTGACCTGTACTTGGATAAACCCAGACTCACGTAATAAACGTTGTGCCAGACGCTCAAATGCAAATGGATCTAGAGACAGCAATGTTTTGTGGAGTTGCTGATGCCATGCAAGCTCTTCTAAAGTTTCTACCGCTCCAACAGTTTCATCTAGTGCATTTGAAGGAGAAACCTTATTTTTGTCAGCATCTCGAACCGCCTTAACAATCTCTTTGGCATCAAGCTCATCGAGATTAATGGAAGTGGAAACCAAAGACCATACACCGCGTGCTGAATTCTGCAAAAGCCCATATTTCTTTAGATAAGTCCGGCTCCAGGCAAGTCGGTATTCAATTTCGCTTTGTGACGTGCTGCCATGCAGGATTTCAAGCACCTTGTCCGATACGTTGAGAATCTGCACTACTTTTTCATAAATTTCCTCAGTTGTACCAGACCCACCCAAAATTTGTAGAGCCTGAATTGTCGGCAAAAGCATTGAGTCAAATGTTGGAACTGAGGAGGCAGATCGCTTCATGCACAAACTGAGTAGATATACAAAAATGCTGCTTTATCAAATATAAATCGCTACTCAGAATACGCAAAAGTTTTGCAATTTCTCAATTTGCGCCATCCAACAACTAATCTCGTAATATTGCCCTAACCTGGAACATAGCCAAATAATGAGTATCCGTTTGCTTAAGAGGTGCGATATTGTTCTAGAAGTTTTGGGATGTGGTCATAGCCGTCAACACCAATTACGTCGATGATCATGGATTTTTGTTCTTCCATTTGTTGATCAAAGGTGGCTCCCATTTGTCCTTGTAAGACGGTGAGTAGTCCGGCAGGTTGTCGCCAATCGCTAGAGCCGAGTTGTTCTAGATGGTACATAGCAAGACTGCCAGAAACGATCGCTTTGTCAAAATTTTTCATCTGATAAAACGCCTCGGTCAACTGAGCTAAATTGAGCGATTGAATATAGAGATCGCCCGTGTAAGTGGCCGACTTGACTCCTTTCTCCAAAAACGGCAGCGATTTTTCGGCTTGCCCCAACGTCACATATGCACTGCCCAAACTGGTGTAGCACAGCGCTTTACTTTGTCCGTCGTTCAGCCGTTCTGAGAGGTCTAGCCCTTGTTCAAGGTAGGCGATCGCTCGTTCGTAGACATCCGGATCAGATTCAAGCTGCTGCGCCAAAAAGACTTCGGCATACCCTAAGTTTGCCAGCGCGTTGGCTTCTCCAAATCGATCGCCCGACTGCCGACTAAACATCAACGCCCGTTGACTGTAGCCGATCGCTTCTGGATAATTCTTCTCAGTGACAGCGATGCGGCTGAGGTGGTTGAGGTTGGCAATCTCACAGGGACGATCGCCCGCTTCTTGAGCAATTTCTCGCGCCACATCGTGCATTTCTTTAGCCAAATCTAACGGGCCCCGAACGCGCTGCGACGATCCTAACAAGGTGAGAATTCGAGCTTTTTCTTGCGTACCGGGCGATCGCTTCAGCGGCTCACTCAAATAATTCATGGCATTGCGAAAATAACCCCCCGTAAACGTGGCAAAAACGGTGCCGTATAGCGGAAAGTAATCGCGTTGGGCAAAGACGCGCAGCCATTGTAAAGTAACTCGAAACGCGCCTTCAGAATAGCGCCCCTGATTGAGGGTATTGAGAAACGTCGATCGACCAAATCCATTCGCCAACTCTGACCAGACAACGCTAAACGTGAGAAATAATGTAATCGCCACTTTAGAGCCGGACTTGGAACTGTAGATGAGATTCTCGACCCAGTGGATCAAACCTTGTTGCAGGGATTGCAGCACGATCATCAACTCGACCCAGGCTGCCAGGGTAATGTCTGACTGACTTGCGGCCCAATCATTGCCGGACTGCTGCTCATAGAGCGCTCGAAAAAGGGATTTGGGAACGCTGCCGATCGCTTGTTTTGACCAGAGTGCCCAGGGGCTGTTTTGTTCAGTGGAACTGCCAAAGCCCATTTGATCGGGGTCATAGATCCAACTGACGAGGTGAGGCTGCAAGGTTCTCCAGGAGTCGAGTCCACGGGTGATACCTTCGGCAATTTGGGTCAGTTCGTCTCTGGTGTCGGGGTCGGAGATGGGCTGTTGGCGCAGGGTGGTGGCCAGTTGTTGGAGTTGGTCAGGTTTGAGGCTTTGGGGATGGTTGGGGTCGGTGACTTTGAGAAAAATGAGCGTGCGTTGAGCGGGTTCGGACTGAGTGAGTTGGTGAATGGCAGTGACGATCGCCGATCTTGCCTGATTTTGAGCTTGCCAGCGGCTCCATTCTCCCTGAATTGTCTGAAGTGCCCTCATGCTGCGGGTGGCTCTCGCCTGTTTTGCCTCGTTTGCCGAATCGCTGGCTTCTTGCTGAGTGGTGGAGAGACGATCGCGCAGGCATTCCTCAAAAATTTCCTCGGTGTCGGGTTCGAGTTCTTGCACCAGCATTTGATAAACCTGCTCTTTGGAGCGAATGTTGCCCTTGAGCGTTAACTGCACGATTTGAGTGATGAAGTCGAGGTAGCGATCGCGGGTAGAGGTCTCTGGCATGGAGGATTGGCGGTTGAGGTAGGGGTATCCTGCGGCAATTTTGAATGCTTTTTATCATAGAAGCTTCTTGCAAAAATCTCCGCTCTACTATTCTAAAAGTTCGCAATAGGCAACAGATTTGGTCTTTGATGTAACAGATGGTAACAAGCTCAAGCGAGAAAGGTGTCTTTGGGGCGTTATTTGAATGCTACTTGAATGTCTACCTGAAGATTAATGAAGCTCGATCGCTCTCCCCAGATTTTCTCGTCCGTGTGGCTCAAGTAAGTGAGTCGAATCGGGATCTAAAGGAATGATGCCGCCTGGATTAAGCGGAAACAAGTTGCCGTAATAGTCTCGTTTGACGCTCTCTAGATCACAAGTTTCAGCCACGCCCCGAAGCTGATAGAGGTCACGCAAATAAAGCCCCAGATTGGGATAGTCTTGAATTCTACGACGGCTGCACTTAAAGAGGCTGTAATACACGACATCAAAGCGAAACAGCGTTGTAAACAAACGAACATCTGCAAGCGTAACGTGATCGCCGCACAGGTAGCGAGTGGTTGCTAAGGCGGTATCAATCTCATCTAAAGTTGTGAATAATTCATTACAGGCAGTGTTATAAGCTTCTTGCGTTTGAGCGAATCCGCAGCGATACACCCCATTATTCACAGCGTTGTAGGTTTTCTCATTCCAGTAATCGATCTTTTCTTGTAACTCAGTCGGATAGAGATCACAGTTGGGATGTTTTGCAAATTCATTGAACGCGGCATTTAGCATGACGATAATTTCTGAACTTTCGTTGTTGACGATCGCGTTCTCTTGACTATCCCAAAGTACCGGAACCGTCGATCGTCCCGTATATCCTGGTTGAGCGAGTTGGTATAATTCGGCCAGCGTGTTGCAGCCTAATTCGGGTTGGTCAAACGTCCAGCCTGCGATCGGGGAGGGAGACACGATCGAGACCGAAATGACATCTTCCAAACCCTTGAGCGCTCTGACGATCAGCGTTCTGTGGGCCCACGGACACCCCAAGCCGACCAGGAGTTTGTAGCGAGCGATCGCGGGTTGATACGAATTGCCTTCCTCAATGCTAACTACGTCGCGAAACTGACTGCTCGGCCGCAAATACTCGCCAGACTTGCCAGGAGGAGCCAGCTTTGACATCATCACTTTCCACATCGTCGTCCAGACAAATCGGCCAAACCAGATAATCAGCTTGGGGGGCAATGTTTTCTTTGTGGGTGGAGATTGGGACATGTCATTTAGCGCGAGGCAGCAATTTCTTCTTCAGCTTACCGAAGATTCTTTGAGCCGAGAGCTTGGCAATTCCTAGATTGGTTAAGTTTTTGATCGGGGATGAAGGGTGTTTTTTGTGATCAAAGAAGTCATTGATTTCGGTCAAAATCACCTGTAATCGCTGAATAATGGTCTCGGTGCGATGGTTTGTAAAGAAGGCTTCCGGAAGCTCGATCGGCTGACTTTCCAACACTTTAAGAATTCGCTGCACGTCATATTCTTTGCTATATCCCGCAATTTTGTGACAATTAAATCCTGGATCGAGATAGTCCGACAATCCGCCGTTGACGCTTGAGAAAACCTGACATCCACAGGCCAGTGCTTCCATCGGTTGTAGCCCAAATCCCTCGCTGACTCTCCGTTGTTGCCAATACTCTGCGGAATCGTAAAGATAAACTTTGGCACGGTTAAATAAACCCGGAAGATCATCTACATAAGAATCTACGACACAGACTCGACAACACTTTTGCAATGCTGGAATTAATTCTTGAACTAAATATTTAGAAGACTTGCGAGATTGTACCAACACATCAATATCACGCGCTAGATGTTGGTTTTGAAACTCGTTTGAGATCTGATTGGGCAAATAGTAAAGCAGTGAATGGGGCGATCGCTGTCCCCAGTATCCAAGTGTGTTGCGACTGACGGAGACGATCGGAATATCGGAAGGCAAAGTGAACCCATATCCTGAGCTGTGAGCATGATAAACCAGGTGATACTGTCTCAATCGAGCCGCAAGCTCGGCCACATCAAATCCCCAGCTAAGAACAAAAATGGCTTCTTCTGAAGCTATCTTTTCGCGCAGCAGATCATCTAGAAAAATGGTTTCTTTTTCTCGCTGTCGATAAGTGACAACCTCGGCATCACAGACTTGTTTCGCCAAATTGAGTGTTTTTAACTCTGCCCACAATCCACCACAGGCAAAATTTTCGTCCGTTCCGGGAAGCAAGAAATAGAGTTTTCTCATAACACTCCTCAACAAAAAACGCCCTTAGATTGGTTCTCTCTACAGGCGCTAATCCTATCGGAGTCTGAGGCTAAATGGTGCGATCTGTGAGAAGTTTACTGGAATTCAACGTGAATTCGACCCCTTGCGGGTCACTCGAAAAGATCCGGCTCTTTCGCTTCGTTGCTCAGATCTTCTGCCCCCCAAGCTGCCAATTCTGAGGGACTTTCAGACAAGAGTTTCGGTTCAAAGTTTTCTCTTGCTCGGAGAGTTGAGAAATCGTTAATCTATCACCAGCAACGCCCAAGATGCTACTTATCAGTGGCTATCACACGGTCTAAAACTCGCTTCATGTCTAATAAAAAGATCGCAACGGTTGCCTTGCCTTGAGGTAAAACAGCTACCCGACTGGCGATGTTTAAGGGATGCCCTTGTCGATAAGGTTCTGGGAGCTTGCGGATTGTGGAAGGCAGTAGCTCCATCAGGTCAGGCGGACTGTCCACTCGAATGGCACAAACCTCTTGCAAAACTTTTGTCACAACCAAAAACTGTCCCGCGTTGGGATGAGGATTGATCTGCTTGAGCGCCAAATGAGAATACAAATTTAGCACCGTGATCGCCTGATGTTTGAGATGCACCAGTTCGACAGCAGTAGAGGAATCGCGCAACTCTAAAGGACAATTCACCACTCTCAAAATGGCATCCATCGGCAATCCTAATCGGTAGCCCGCGATCGTAAAGACCACCACTTTCACCGATTCTGAAGCTACCTCCTCCGACACCACAGCCGTTGACTTATCCAGCAAAGACGATCGCATCACAACTCTCCAGAAAACAATAAAAGCCTAACTTTAGAATTCCCTATGCCTGACTTTTAACGTCCTTCTCAGCGATCAATCCAGCGATCGTGTCTAACAGCACAGGTTCTGTATAGGGTTTGGTCAAATACGCTGAAGCGCCCAACTGCGCCGCCAACTGCTGATGCTTTTCATTGCTTCGAGAGGTCAACATCACGACAGGCGACTGAACGGTAGAGGACTCCTGGTTATAGCGCATCAAAAACTCGAACCCATTCAAACGCGGCATTTCTACATCACAGGTGATGAGTTGAATTTCCTGATGCTGTTGGACTTGAGCGATCGCTTCCAATCCATCCTGCGCCTGTAATACTCGATAGCCAGCCCCTTCTAAAGTCAACGCCAGCGTTTGGCGCACTGTTATGGAGTCATCTACCACCAGCACACATTGAGGAGTCTCAGGAGTCGATCGCGCTAATTCTGGTACTTGATCGGGAATGATTGAGCGTTCTATCTCTGTTTCAATTGCAGCATTCGATCGTGGACTCCTTCCTTGGCTGGACAGTGCGCCGCCGTTAATCGCCAAAATCAACTGCCCATCACCCAAAACGCTGCAACCGTAAATATAACTGGGGGGCGCGATCGCCGTTCCCATCGGACGAATCACCAATTCTTGCTCACCAATGATCCGATCAACCTCTAACCCAAACAGTTCGCCTTGTTGACGAATCAATAGCAGTGGCGAAATGTCACCCGCCAGCACTGGAAAAGACACCTCGCGATCCCGTTCGGAGGGCAAAAGAGACGACCCGTAGTTGACCAACTGTGACAGAGGATAAAGGGGAATCGGACGCGCTGCTTGTGACCAGTGAAACAGGCGGTGACCTGAAATGGTCTCAATTTCTCCGCTTTGAGTCGTGAGAACTTTCTCAACCTCGTCAGACAAAAATCCATATACGCCCTGCTCCACCTGACAAACCAGAAGCCGCGCACTCATCAACGTCAGGGGCAATTGCAGCGAAAAAGTTGTTCCTCGACCGGCTTCCGAATCTACGGTAATGCTGCCTTTGAGCGATCGCAGGCTCGATTTCACCACGTCCAACCCGACTCCGCGCCCCGACAGATCGCTCACCTGATCCGCCGTCGAAAATCCTGGCTCAAACAACAAACTAAGTAGCTCAGACCTGGAGAAATCATCGACGCGATCGGACGACAGCAATTGCAACTCATAGCCCCGCCGACAGATCTTTTGCAAATCTAACCCTTGTCCATCGTCGCGCACGTCTACGATCGTTCGATTGCCTTGCTGGTAGGCGTGAATTTCGACCTGTCCCGTACTGGGCTTTCCTTGCTGACGACGCGATTCTGCGGCTTCGATGCCATGATCAAACGCATTGCGAATTAGGTGCAGCAACGGATCGTAGAGCTTTTCGGCAACCGCTTTATCGACTAAAACTTGAGTGCCTCGAAGCTGCAAATCCACCGTCTTGCCGTGCGTCTCCATCAACTGCCGCAACACTCTGGGAAAGCGGTTGAGAATCGTTCCCACGGGCACCATTCGCACATTCATCAAGTCGTCACGTACATTTGACAATAGCCGACCCTGCTTTTTTAGACTATGGCTGGCTTCTCTGGAGACTAAATCGATCGCGTCTGTTCCATCTTCAAGCCGCACCACCTCCGCCAACGCAGACTGTAACAGCACATGAAACTCACTGTGGCGGTCGAGTTCTAAGCTATCAAATAAGTTTTGGGTGGAATGATTCGCGAGACTGCTTTCAGAACTGGTGTCCAACCTTTCAAACCGCTTTCTTCGCTCCTGTTCGGGGGCAATCAGCATTTGGTCAGACCAGTCTCGCAGCTTCGTCATGGTTTGCTGGTGCTGTCTCAATCCATCCATCAAGTCTTGAAGAATCACCCGCAGCCGCTCATCTTGTAACGCTTGTTGATTGTGATTAATCAGTAGCTCACTGGTGGAATTGTTGAGTGCATCTAAATGCTCCAGAGCCACTCGAATGGTTGAAGATGCCGGGGTTTCTGACTGTGGATTAAGGGCGATCGTGGGTGACGGTTCTTCTTGGCGCAACTGGACAGATGATTCCTGCAACGGCTTGTTAGAAGTCTCTTCTTCCAAAACGTCCCACAGTTCAAACCTCGTCTCTTCTGGTGGGTTCACGACTTCGGGAAAGCTATTCGCAAGTTCTTCTAAGGCTGCGCCGAGTGAAGCAAACTCATCTAACTCAGGAACGGACTGCACCAAAACAACAGCTTTAGAACTAGAAGGTTTGTGAGGTGAAATCGACGGTGGAGTAGGAGAAGGCGCTTTTGTCCAGAGGGGACGATTTAACAAAGCAATCAAACGCTGCCAAGATCCTGTTAGCCGACGTTGGGGAGTGGAGGAACGCGATCGCTGCTGGACTTTTGACTTGACAGCGAACTGTTTTAGCGATGCGGATGGTTCTCCTCCGCTGGTGCGATCGCCCGATAGTACCGCAATCTGTCCCCGTTGAAAATCCGCCAAAGCGACCTGAGCGATTTCAGTCACGCGATCGGGATTGACTTTGAGGGCTGTCAGGGTAGTTTGAGCGATCGCCCCAAAGCCAGAGAGTCCCATTGACTCCGCCAAGCCGACAAACACTTCTGATTGAGTTTGCAGTGTTTGGGTGAGTTTTGCGGGATCTTTTTCAGACAAAACGGCTGACAACTGTTCTAGACGTTCTTGCACGCCTGACTCAAAAATCGATCGGGTAATGTCAAACCCCAACTCAGCCGAACTGGGAATCGCCGCTCCCGGATTAAAGTGGTCGCCCAACTTGGTTTGCAACTGACCAAACACCAAAGTCGCCCGCTCTAAAACCTCGGTATCATTGGGTTCCATTCCCGCCAGGGCGGCCGTTAACGGCATCCGCAAACATTCGTAGCCCTCAAACAGCAGCGCTTCTAACTCGGCATCGATCGCTACTTCAGGCTGATAAAACGTTTTGAACACATCCTCCAGCGTATGGGCCATCGTTTTCATGCTCTCAAATCCCACACTTGCCGCCGCACCTTTGAGCGTATGGGCTGCCCGCATTAGATTATGCACTTTTGCGAGAGAGCGACCCCTTGCGGGTAACTCGGAGAGATCGCGGCTCAAGCTCAACAAATCCTGCTCCATTTCCTGCAAGAGATCCTGCGCCTCAGCTAGAAAATAGGAATAAGCTTGCTTGCGAATGGTAGGGTCGGGAGTCATAGAAGTTTGAGTTCTGAGGTTTGAATTTTGAGCAAAAGTGGGGCCGTTAAGGTTGAGTTTTGAATCCACTGCAAGCAACTCAAAACTCAAAGTTAAACACTCAAAACTTTTAGTTCACCTTAAATTGCCCCACGCTGGTCTGAAGCTGTTGAGCCGTGATCATCAACTCCTGGAACGAAGTCGAAAGTTGACCCGACTGAGCCGTGTTTTTGTTGGCCAGCGTTGCCACATCTGTCATCGCCTGGGTAACAAGCTGTGATTGCTGAGTTTGTACTAATGTTGCTTGCGTGATTCCCTGCACCAATTGACTGATTTTTGCAGTTGCGGCCACAATTTCATTTAACTGTTGACGAGTGTCATTTACCAAAGTGGTGCCGCCGACAACTTGCTGGATTCCCAGATCCATTGCCGTTGCCACTGCGCCCGTTTCGGTTTGGATTTCCTGCACGAGTTTTTCAACTTCTCTGGTCGCATCCGCCGATTGACGAGCCAGCGATCGCACTTCATCCGCCACCACTGAGAAGCCTCTTCCATATTCTCCGGCGCGAGTGGCCTCGATCGAAGCGTTTAATGCTAGCAGTTGCGTTTGGGTTGTAAAGTTGCTGATCAAGCTGACCACTTTTGAGATCTTTTGTGATGATTCACTCAGTCGCTTGATTTTCTTACTCGTTTCCGCAACTGTTTCCCGAATCGATAAAATGTTATCCACCGTCCGGTTCATCGCAGCATCTCCAGATCGAACGGTTTGGTTAGCCTGCTGGACTGCAATTTCAACCTGTTGAGCATTCGCAGCCACGGCTTGAGTGGCACTAACCATTGATTGAATCTGGTCTAACGCTCGTGTGACTTCTTGCAGTTGTTCTTCTGCTTGGTGAGACAGTTTGCCGATCGCGCCTCCACTGATTCGAGAAGTCTGAGCCACTTTGGTCGAAGCAGTTTGCACCTGAGACACAATCTTCCGCAAACTTTGAATCGTGTTGTTGTAGGCATCGGCGATCGTGCCCACTTCATCTTCAGTAATGGGAACGCGCACCGTCAGGTCACCAGAGAATACAGGCTGAATGGCTGCCAGCAGTTGGATCACGCGCTGTTGGAGTTGTTCTTTAGCCGCTTTTTCTCGTGCTGCTGATTTGGTTAATTGTTCTGACTGGACGCGCAACTGTTCGAGAGAATCAACCTGCTCCAGCGCAACCCCTAATTGAATCGAAATCTGGTTCAGCAACGTCACGTCTGCTTCTTCCCAATCGCGAGGGCCCGAATTTTGATAAGCCGCAAAAATGCCCCATAGTTTTTGCTCAACCATCAACGGAACGAGAATATAAGCTCTCGCTTCAAACTTCTCTAAAAGCTCAACGTGGCAAGGATCATGACCCGCTTTGTAAATGTCATCGATCGCGAGACTCTCTCGATTGCGATAGCGTCCGCCTTGATTTTCTCTCAAATAGGTATCTTTGACGTTGGTTCCGACCTCGCTGCCCACCAGTCTTGACCAACCCGCACTGACCGACTCTGCGATAAAACTGCCGCTCCAATCAGGGCTAAACCGATAGACTGCGACACGATCGACCCTCATCAACTGCCGGACATCCTGCGTCGTCACCTGAAAGATTTTGTCAATATCCAACGACTGCCGCGAAAAGTCCACCGATTGACGAATGCGATCGCTGACTCTCGCTAAAGTTCTCTCTCGATCGCTCTGACGTTGAATCTGTCCCAAAAACTCAGTTTGCTGCAAGGCAATTCCCAACTGTGCGCCAATTTGAGCCAGCAGATTAACCTCAGACTCTTCCCACTGGCGAGGAGCCGCATTTTGGTAAGCTGCCAACAATCCCCAAAGCTTTTGCCCCTTAAAAATCGGCACAATCACATAGGCCTTCACCTGAAACTGTTCCAAAATCTCAACGTGACAGGATTGGTGCCCCACTTCGTAGATGTTGTTGACTGCAAAAGACTCGTTGTTGCGGTAGCGCCCGCCTTGAGTTTCTTGCAGGTGAGAATCTTCCCAAACCATCTTGTGGTCAGGGGTGACGAGCTTGACCCAGCCACTTGCAACCGACTCGGCAATATATTCACCACTCCAGTCGTGGTTAAACCGATAGACAGCGACGCGATCGGCTTGCAGCAATTGACGAATCTGCTGAGTGGTTTGCCCAAAAATGGTTTCAATGTCCTGAGACAGTCGAATCTTCTCAATTACAGACTTGCCCACCTGATCAATGACTCGGACAAAGCTGCGCTCTCGTTCTGCCACTTTAGCTAGACGATCGGTTTGGTCTTGCACCTGCCGCACATATTCTGCCTGCTGAAGCGCCACGCCCAACTGAGAGCCGATTTGCGTCATCAGTGCGACTTCTGCCTTTTCCCAGTGACGCGGGCCCGAATTTTGATAGGCCGCCAACAGTCCCCACAGCTTGTTGTCTTGAACGATCGGCACAATAATGTAGGCTCTGGCTTGATACCGCTCCAAAATTGTCAGATAGCAAGCAGAAAATCCGGCTTTGTAGATGTCATTGACGACGCGAAACTTGGTGCCTTTGGCGTACTTGCCGCCCTGGGTATCTTGAAGATAAGTATCGGTCGTCTTGAGACCGCCGCCCAACGTTTTTGCACTACATTCGCTGATATTGTCTTTGAGAATGGGGTTGTCTTCTTGCTCTTGCATCACCGAAGTCCAGCCAGTGGTCACGGATTCTGCTACAAACTCGCCACTCCAATCAGACTCAAAGCGGTAGACTCCCACACGATCGGCTTGCAGGAGTTGACGCACTTCTTGAGTAGCGGTCTTAAAAATGGTATCGATGTCCAGCGTGGTGCGAATCCTCTCAATCACCTCAGACGCAGCCCGCTCTCGCTCTGCAACTTTTGCTAACTGCTGGGACTGACTTTTGACCTGCTGCAACGTTTCTGCCTGCTGCAAGGCCACACCTAGTTGAGTCCCAATCTGCGTCATCAGCCCGACTTCGGAGTCTTGCCAGTTGCGTGGGCCAGAATTTTGATAGGCCGCCAACATGCCCCAGATCCGGTTATTTTGAACGATCGGCACAATGACATAAGCTCTGGCCTGATATCGCTCCAAAATGTCAATGTAGCAAGGGCTAAAACCCTCGTGGTGAATGTCATTCACGGTTCTAAACGTAGAGCCTTTTGAAAAGCGTCCCCCTTGGGTTTGCTGTAAGTAGGTATCTGTCGTTTTTGCACCGCCGCCCAAAATTTTGGCACTACAGTCGCTGATATTTTCTTTGAGCATCGGGTTGTCGATCTGCTCCTGTAGGAGAGAAACCCAGCCACTGGCGACCGACTCCGCAACAAATTCGCCACTCCAATCGGATTCAAATCGATAAATGCCCACGCGATCGGCTTTGAGAAACTGCCGAACTTCTTGAGTGGTGGTTCTAAAAATCGAGTCAATATCGAGCGATCGCCGAATCCGATCCAGAATTTTGAAGCTGGCTTTTTCCTTTTCATCCTGCTGACTCAGCTTGACCAAAAACTCGGACTGTTGCAGATTGATGGTTAGCTCTAAGCAGACCTGATAAAGCAGGTTAATTTCGGCTTCTTGCCAGAGTCGAGTTTTCGCACACTGTTGAACAACCAGCAACCCCCAAGGCTGACCGCCAATGACGATCGGGACGCTCAAATTAGCCTTGACCTGAAGCTTTTCGAGAAACTGATGCTGATAGGGGGTCAGATCAACTCGGTTCACATCCTCAATTACGACTACTTGCTGTCTCACATAGTCTTCTGGCTGGTCAAAACATAGGCAGGTGAGCGTTAAGCGATCACCGATCGCTGGAGTCCACCCGCGCTGGAGCGATTCTGCCACCACCTTGCCCATCTCACCCGTCTCAAACTGGTAGATCATCGCTCGATCGGCTTGCAGCGACTCACGAGCTACCTTTACCACGACTTTGAGTAGCGCTTCTAGATCCGTCACTTGTCGCATTTGAGAAGCGATCGCTAGTAACTGTTTGCGCTGGTATCGGGTGGCTGCGGCAGTTTGTCCCTGGGAGCTTTTGGGTTGAGTGGCCGCAAATTCAGCCACCTGACGAAACAAATTCTGGACGTTGGGTTTGTCTAAAAGTCCTGCCCGTTTGAGTTCTGACTTTAACCCGGTCAGCGCGGTGATCACTTGTTGAATGTCTCGGTGAGAATCCTTTGATCTACCGTTGCCATTACTATTACCGTTACCATTGCTAATTGGCGCAGGTTCAAATTCTTCTGGCTCAGATGGTTCTTGAGTGTGACCGTTACTGTTGCCGTTGGGTTGAGATTCGGAGAGAAATTCTGAGAATTCTTCGAGGGTCGGTTCGGGTGAAAAGAAAGACGACATGTCCAGGGTCGGTTCGTTGCGGCGAGAAGCTACCATGAGAAATTCCTCGATTTAGGATTAGTCAAAATTACTAGTTCAATTGATGAAGGTGCAGACGTGGGTCTTGCAGAATGGCCGTGACCTCCAAAACGGTGCTGCGCTGGTCTTCGGTTGATTGCCGATCTGCCCCGGTCAAATACCCCTTGACAAACGGCAGCAATTTGGGCGAAAACAATTCAGACAGGGGCGGCTGGAGCAATTGGGGGTCATGTGGCTCAATGTCATAAACGTCTGGAACAGCGAGTCCGAGAAATTGCCCATTGACCTGAAGGACGATCGCCATACAGCTTGTCAACCGAGAATTTTGCTTAACCAGGGCATCTAACCCCACCTGATGAGCCAAATCCACCAGCCACAACACTTCACCGCGCCAGTTATAAATCCCTAAAACGCAATCTGGCATGTGAGGAACGGGCAAAACGTCCTGAGTCTGAAGGGTCAGCACCGCTGCAACTTCGTCTACGGGCAGTAATGCGTCTTGATCTGAGCAGAGCCGAAAGCGGAGAAACTTTTGCCCCACTTCGACGATCGCCTCATCCTCAAACAGACCCTCTAACCTCGATAGTCCGCTTTCATGGTTTGTGGCGATCGTCCAATCGGGTGAGAGAGCCTGATCTGACATATCCATCTTGACCCCCTCTACTTGATCAGTTGGCGAATCGTCTTGAGCAACTCCACCGGATCGACAGGTTTGGGAATGTAGGCATTTGCGCCCAGCATGTTGCCCCACATCTTATCGACCTCTGTATCTTTGGTGGAGCAAATCACTACGGGAATCTTGCTCGTATTGGGGTCTGCTTTGAGTTCTCGGCAAAGCTCAAAACCACTTTGACCGGGCAAGATCACATCCAGCACAATCAAATCAGGCTTGGCTCCATTCAACTTAACTTGAGCTTCTTCGCCACTTTGAGCGCTGACGACTGATAAACCTGCACCTTTGAGATAACTCGTCAAAATCTGCATTTCCGTCACGCTGTCTTCAACCACTAAAACCGTGCTCATAAATTCTTTTCCTCTTAAATGGGGTAGGGGGAGTTTTGAGGCTTGGGGTCTGAGTAAAGCCCTTGCACTCAAAGCTTTGTTGCACTTAAACGGCTAAGTATCTTTGAGCGATCGCTAACACTTTTTCAGCATTGACTGGCTTTGCCAGAAACCCAGAGGAGCCAACCATCTTTGCTCGCACTCGATCTATGATTCCGTCATTGCTGGTCAAAATCACGATTGGAATTGTTTTGAATAGAGAAACTCTCCGAATCTGGGCACAGACCTCGTACCCGTTGGCGATCGGCATCACCAGATCCAGAAAAATCAATTGAGGTTTTTGCTCAAGTAAAATCGGCAGCGCCTGAATTGAGTCTTGAATGCCGACAAACCGATAGCCTGCGTCAGTGATAATCTCCTCCATCACCTGACATTCTCGAACGCTATCGTCAATACAGGCAATCATAGGCGCATTAGAGATGGGCACCGAGGAGCCACCAACAGGAGCAGTTGGAATCCCTGAAGGAGGTGGGGTAGGGTGTGGCGATCTCTTCGAGTTACCCGCAAGGGGTCGCGTCCCGATTCCTGGAGTAGACAGATCTGGAATCTTAGTCAGGGCGACCAGCCCTTTGCGATAGAGGGGCACCAACACTCGTGTTAACTGCAACAAATCCTGCTTCATCAACACCGACAGGTCTCTCAGGGTGCGTCGTCCATCAACAAAAGACACCAGCGTTTTGTAGACCTTTTCGGAGGTGTATTGTTGCAGTTGTTCTGCATTTCTCAAGACAGGAGCCAGATTGGGGGAATGGTCTGCCAACCCCAGTGTGCGCCAGGCATTCCAGTTTTGTTGAATTTCTAGGAGTAGCTGTTCTGCATTCAATAGTGCGAGAGACGTATCGAGAACATCTTCAGCGTCAGATTTAAAGGTCACAGGTTTGGTTTCTTCTTGTTGAATGATGTCAAACAAGACTTCTGCAACGGTGCTGCGAATGATAGCCACTGCTTGCTCTGGTGTAATTTGCTGACGCTTAACTAACATTGCCAGGGTGTGATAGTCCTGACAGTGTTCGCAGTTGTCCACTGCGCGAACGCTCGTTGAGACACCAGGGCTGACTTGAGTGTGCTGGGTCAAGTATCGCTGCCAGCGTCTTCTGGGATGAGGGCCACCGCTTGCCCAAACCAAACGCCCCATATACAGGTAAAGGCTCCATTGCTGGGCACTGGTTCTAACATCCAGTCGTCCTGTAAAATGCATCCGGCTTCGGACACCTAAAAGACCACTGGGTGTATCGGTAGATGAATCATCCACTAGCATGTTAACTTTCCCTCGTTGAGCGCCTGACTCATGTCAAAATTTTTTGTTTGTACCTAATAATTCCCAAGTCCGGTGTGGTATCTCTCAGCCTGGGGTTCTGGCGATCGCAATCCTGATTCACGCGAGAGTGGCTATCGATCGAGCATTTGAACAGTGCTTAACAGCTTCAGTGTCTGATCTCTAGTCTTTTACCGATTTTGCCGCATCCATTTAAGAGAAGCGGTGTAAGAGATCATTCGTGAAAGTACTATTCCAGGTTTTAGAAGAACTCCTTGACTTGTGGCGATTTAGCCATTCGATCGAGTTGCATGGGATAGTTACAAAACGGTTGTAGCTGGGAGGTTTGGCGAGTCAAACAATCTTTAAGAAAGAGTGGTTCTGCGTCGCAATAAGCAGTTGGTCTAAATTTGACTTTGAACTTGATATTGAGTCGAGTCTATAGGTTGAATAATATAAAAAAACCACGGAAAACACTGAAGCTAAAAGCGCTCAACCCCTTACGGCAGCAGATCTACTTACGCAAGCCGTCACAGCTTATGAAGATTTAAGAATTAAAAATATGGATAGAATAACGCTTCTCTTTTGCGATGTAAGTTTTGTTTTATTGCAGTGTCTAAGCGCGTTGTACAGAAGTATTTGATATCAAATCAATTTGTGGCGTTGCTGAATCAGGGGATGAATTGCCCCAAAGCGGCGGGAAACCCAAGGTTCAAGGTGAAAGTTTTTCGCTTCGGGAACTAAAGAGGTTCATTGAACTGAAGTCTCTAATTAAGACTCTAAAAAGTTACGAATCGGAGCTTTCAACTCTCGATCGTGCTGATAAAAAAGGGCATTGAGTTTTAAACTAACCCAACACCCTGCATTTATTGATTAACGCAAGCTAAATTTGCTCACGGTCTAACTCAAGTCAAACGAAGCGGCATACGTGGATGTGACATTGGATTCAAAGGCAATCTTGGTCGCGATCGCGCCCGTATTGACTTCTAAAACCCAATCGCCGCCTTGACCCGTACGATCGTTGGAGGCAGCAACGTCTGCTTTGGCGAGGTCACTCAGCTTTTTGGCGAAGGCTGCCCCACCTGCGCCCGCTCCAATCTTGGAACCATAGAGCAGAATATCTGCATCTGGCGCAAAGGAGGTTGCCCACTTTTGGATACTGTTTTGGTAGATATCGAGCGATCGACTGGTCACTTGAGCGGCTCCCAGCGTAAACACTCCTTCATCTCCAAAGGACACAATATGAATCGCAGAAACTTGGGTGGCTTGGGCCAGCACTTGAGTAATCTGAGCAATGCCGTCCCGTTTTGCATCCAGAACAACCACATTGACCCCAGCGATCGCCCCCGCTACCAAACTTTTGTAATTGGGCAGCCGAGGGTCAATAAAGACAATTTGCCCACTCAGGGACTCGGCTGGCGTGGGTAGGGTAGTCGGTGTCTCGACAGGAGTGGGATTAGGTAAGGAAGAACTCGCTCCTAGCGGTGATCCGGTTGAGGCGGATCTTAGAGAGAGCCTGCTCGCCGGGTCTTGGATGGTTCCACTTGTGATCGGGGGCTTTTGAAAAAGCAGTTTTATTTCTCCAGACAAAGCAGCCGATGAGGACGTAGATGTTCCACTTATCCAGTTCATAAGTTTATTTAGGTTTCCTTGATATGACCAAATGAAGCACCCTCAAAACCCCAATGACCGTCGCAAATCCAGCATTCTAAAAAGAGGCTGGCGGAAAATTGACTTTTGTGAAAGAACTGACTCAAATGGTGAGAATTACTTAAGAGATTTCACGCAGAGATGGAACTGGCGATCGCTCAAAGATGCACGGGTTCTGACCATTTGATCAATAGAACTACTTCCTCAACAGATCAATCACCCTCCCAAAGAATACGGAGTTTTTTCCTAACAATGATCGATCCTTACACTGAGAGTTCTGGCAGTCCGGAGTATTTAACACAAAAATTTAAACTTCACAAACTCTTCACAACGCACGATTAATACCTCTCTCGTAAGAGAGAAGACTTCTGTTCTAAAAGTCACCTTAATTTTACCGAAGTTCGTAAAGTAACACCGTGAAGAGACGGTAAAGAAAGGGCTAATACGGAATCGAAAGCTCGATCGCTAAAGGAGCAAAGATTTAATCGCCCGTAATTCTGGCTAGCGGTTTGAACTGTGCCGACCAAAACGAAATCCACCCTGGCTGATTAGGAGGGCGGCTCTGCCCGCGAAGGTCGGTTTGTTTTCATAGCCGTGAATTGATGCGCCGGGGCTATTTAATCCTGAATGTTACCCTACAGAAATTTTTGATTAATTAAAAGTAAAACCAGTGTTTTATAAATAAGATATTTTGATTCTTATCAGCATTTTAATATTACTTAAGCAACCATTCCAAAAAGCACTTGTTTGAGACTACTGTTTGTATTCGCTACCATCAGGCATTCTGGCACCTTTGAGTTGAGCGGAGGTTAAGTTTGCGCCCGTCATTTTTGCTCGAATAAAATTTGCTTTTTGGAGATTTGCTCCACTTAGATTTGCCCCTCTCAAATCTGCACCTTCCAGAATTGCCCCTTGTAAATTTGCGCCCGACAGATCAGCATTCCTGAGATCTGCTCCATACAGATTGGCTTGAGATAGGTTTGCGCTCTGTAGGTTGGCATCTCTTAACTCAACCAGGGCGAGGTTCGATCGCTCCAAATTAACCTTCTCCAGCGTGGCAAAATTGAGTTTCGCACCCTGCAACGCTGCCGAATTGAGGTTTGCGCCCCGCAGATTTACACCGTCTAAAACAAAGCTGTACAAACTGACTCCAGGCAGGTCACATCCCTCGCACTGTCCGGTGTTGAGTAACTTTTGGAGTTGAGGTGAATCTGCTGCCACAGCCGTCGTGAGCGAGAACCCGAACGATAGAAAAATCAGGAGCGGCGACAATTTCATGGCGATCGACAATGGTAGGGTTAAATCGGTTAAAGAGTCGTGACGGGCCGCAACTCGCCTGGATCTTCTACCCTAAAGGATATGCCAAGGAGCAACCCAATGGAGCAATATTACAAACCAGAGCATCTTTCTCATTTTGGTCAGATCGGGGAAGGTAGCCCAGAACTTGCAGAAAAGTTTTTTGCATACTATGAAGCGGTGTTTGCAGAAAGTGCTTTGTCAAAGCGGGAAAAAGCCTTAATTGCTTTAGCAGTCGCCCATACCGTTCAGTGTCCCTATTGCATTGATGCTTATTCTAAAGAATGCCTTCAGCAAGGGTCTGATCTGGAGCAAATGACAGAAGCTGTCCATGTGGCAACGGTGATTCGGGGTGGTTCTTCGCTCATTCATGGGCTGCAAATGCTTGATCATGTCAATCAGGTGGCGATGTGATCGGCGTGTTGAATTAACAGATTTGGGTCATGAATTGTAGACACTTTAGTAGACACTTTAAAAGCTGAGGTCATGGAACTTTCTGAAACGCAGTCTAAAACAAATCTTTTGAGCCATTCTGAAGCGGAATCTGAGACGAGTTCAAAAAGAACCAAGGCAACGTCATTGCACAAAAGACATGCGCCACTAGCATCGACTCAATATCAACACAGCGTATTGGCTGACGTTGATCTATCCCACACCCTACATGAAGGCAACTTTGCTAAAACACTAGGACAACATCCTTTAACGCCTGCCAAATTAGAGATTTTTCAGATCAATATCGGCAAGTTGTGTAATATGACCTGTCGTCATTGTCATGTGGATGCGGGCCCCGATCGTACTCAAGAAAACATGAATCGTGAAACGATCGACCTTTGTCTTCGGGCCCTTGATCTGACTGAGGCTCATACGGTTGATATCACGGGAGGCGCACCCGAACTCAATCCGCACTTTCGCTATCTCGTCGATCAATGTGTCGCACGCGGAAAACAGGTGATCGATCGCTGCAATCTGACTGTGTTGCTGTTACCTCGAATGGAGGATTTGCCTCAGTGGTTGGGCAATCGCGGGGTCGAAATTGTCTGTTCTCTGCCGCATTATCGTCAGCGCAATACCGATGCTCAACGCGGAGACGGTACGTTTGAGAAGTCGATCGCCGCTCTCCATCTTCTCAATGCAGCCGGATATGGACAAGGCGACCCCAAACGCAGACTGACGCTGATGAGCAATCCGGTAGGCGCTTTTTTGGCCAGTAGTCAGACCAAGCTAGAGCAAGAATGGAAGACAGGTTTGCGGAAGAATTATGGCATTGAGTTCGATCGCTTGATTACGCTAAACAATATGCCGATTTCTCGCTATCTAGAATGGCTGGAGCAATCGGGCAACTTGCAGACTTATCTAGAACTGCTGGTGAATTCCTTTAATGCCGCGACGGTGAATGGGTTGATGTGTCGCAATACGATTTCAGTGTCCTGGGATGGGCGGCTTTATGACTGCGATTTTAACCAAATGCTGGATCTGGAGTGTCGATCGAGCGATCGCCCCCCCCACATTCGTGACTTTAATCCCGTCGAACTTGCACAGCGTCAAATTGTAACGGGTCGTCATTGTTTTGGCTGTACGGCTGGGGCGGGAAGTTCTTGTGGCGGGGCCTTGAGTTAAGGTGACTTCAATGATGCGAGTTTATGTTGTGAATTCAATATTGTGAGTTTAATGTTGTGAATTCAATTTGGTTTGGTGTTTAGAGCTTCTGCCTCCCAACTCCCCATTCTGGGAGACTTTGAGTTAATTACAGTTTCAAAGCGTCTTAACCTTCATGACTACACTTACGGATACACTCAAACGTCGTCGTCAACAGCTTGCTCAACTGATGGATCGCCCGATCGTTCTCTGGTCGGGCAGTCACAGTTCTCGTAATTTTCCGGCTAATACGTTTCCGTTTCGGGCGAGTAGTCACTTTCTCTACTTTGCGGGGTTGCCGTTGGAGAATGCGGCGATTCGGTTGGAGGCGGGAAAACTGACGCTGTTTGTGGATGAAGCGAGTCCAGCGAGTGCGCTGTGGCATGGAGCTTCCCCAACACGAGAAGAACTGGCCGCCACGATCGCCGCCGATGCTGCCTATCCCCTTTCAGCGTTAGAAAACCATGTTAAAGAGGCTGCCACAATCGCCGTTCAAGATCCGTTGACTCGACAGGAACAATCTCGCTGGTTAGATCGAGCGATCGCTTCGCCTAAGTCATCTCAAGGAGTAGATCTCGAATTAGCTCAAGCGATCGTTCGTCTCCGCCTCACTCACGACGATGCTGCGCTCGTAGAAATGCGGAAAGCGGCTGCCGTCACCGTAGAAGCTCATCAAGCAGGAATGGCAGCAACCTCTGATGCCAAACTTGAGGCAGACATTCGTGGTGCAATGGAACGGGTGATCATCACTCACAATATGACTTGTGCTTATAGCAGTATTGTCACCGTGCATGGAGAAGTGTTGCACAACGATCACTATCATCATCCGGTGCGATCGGGCGATTTGCTATTAGCCGATGTGGGTGCAGAAACTTCGACAGGCTGGGCATCGGACGTGACGCGAACGTGGCCCGTTTCTGGCAAATTTTCAGCGACTCAGCGCGATTTGTATGACGTTGTTCTGGCTGCTCACGACGCTTGTATTGCCAAAATTCGTCCAGATGTGGAGTATCGAGACATTCACTTACTCGCCTGTGAGACGATCGCTCAGGGACTCGTCGATCTCGGCATTCTCAAAGGGCAACCTGCGGATCTGGTCGAGCTGGATGCTCATGCGCTGTTCTTTCCTCACGGAGTCGGGCACCTGTTGGGCTTGGATGTCCACGATATGGAAGATCTGGGCGATCTGGCAGGATACGAAACCGGGAGAACTCGCAGCCCACGATTTGGATTGGGATATTTGCGGCTCGATCGTCCTCTAAAAGCTGGAATGGTGGTGACGATCGAACCTGGTTTTTACCAAGTTCCCGCAATCTTGCAAGACTCAACCTATCGCGAGACTTATCAGCATGTGGTGAACTGGGAGCGTTTGGCAGAGTTTAGCGACGTGCGCAGCATTCGCATTGAAGACGATGTATTGGTCACAGAAACCGGATCTGAAGTGTTGACGGCTGACCTGGCGAGTGAAGGGGACGCGATCGAACAACTCGTTCAGCCCTAGCTAATTCAGCTATTCAACGGTCAATCTCTCGACCCCAACAAAGAAGGTTGATCCGTTCCGTTGCAACACGGTTGTTAGCCTGCTACGTTTTTTGAAACTACACTAAATGAGTTTAAGTTCCATCTGAATATTGGATCGCTCATACGGTGAAGGTTGCCCAATAGTTCTTTGAAACCCTAGTTTTTGGTAGAGCTTGATAGCAGGTTCTAAGACGGTATTACTTTCTAGAAAGATTGTTTTTGCTCCCAATTCACGCGCTTTTCGGATGGCAGCTTGCCCTAATAGCCAGCCAATCCCTTTACCCTGCGCTTTTTCTGTGACAGCCATCTTCGCAAGCTCGTAGGTATCGCCATCCATTTTGATCAAGGCACAAGTGCCAACAATTTCACGGTCACTCAGCGCCATATAAATGTGTCCACCCGGTTTCAGAATCTTCTCGTCTGGAAAGTTAAGAGATTGATGGTCAGATTCTTCTGGCTTGAAGTATTTCTCAATCCACTCGTAGTTAAGGCGTTTGAAGTCTTCATGAAACTGAGGTACGTAATCAACAATTTCAACATGCTGACATTCACGAGTCTTTCGCACTGCTTGAACACGCTCGAAAAAGCTTTGGTGAGCAAGCAGAAATTCAAACTCTTCGATCGCCTTCCAGAGATCATGCTGAACTTCTAATAAAAGTCCTTCAACCGCTTGCCTCACATCAATGTGCTGCTTCTCAATCTTGGGAATGAGTCTCTTTCCAGCATCGGAGAGTTGAACAACACTAACTCTGGCATCCGTAGGATCTTTTTGAGTCGTTGTCAGTCCGCTCTTACTCATTTCTTTGACAATCTGGCTTACGGAAGGATGTGAGTGCCCAATTATTTGAGCAATCTCAGTAATTGATGCGCTCTGCTTTTGCGACAGAACATAGAAGACTGGAAACCATTTTGGATCTAGCGCGACATCATAGAGTGCATAAATTTTTGCGCCATCTTCCGTCAAGTTTTCACTCAAGCGACGGAGCCGACTACCTAATGCTAGTTTGCCAGTTTGGGAATAAAAATCCATAAACACGTAACCGTTTACGTAAGTGCCTATATATTACCATTATTTTTAGATTAGGGTCGCGAACCAATGACAACTTTGAGCACCGGGAAACAGAATCGGAGCAAAGCACAAAGGTTCTTGTCTGCTGCTCTGGAGTTGTATTAGCACTGATCACCGTTATCTTTAGCGTGCTACCAAGGTAGCCTCTCACCGAGATGAAAGAACCCGCCACTCGGCCCATCGGGTGGAAGAGTGGCTAACTCGATCGCTGTCTTTGCCCCTATCTTTGCATCAAGCATCCCAACAGCGTTCTCTGTCCTTACGACAGCCGCATTGATGTCCGTCTTCACGACACCCGGATGGGCTGAGTTCACCTTGATAGGGGTATCACGAAGGGCGTAAGCAAGATGCACTGTGAATGAGTTTATGGCGATTTTGCTGGTGTCGTAGGCAAAGGCTTTAAGCGAATCCATATCAGTACCGCGTGTGCTGTGCAGGGTAAGCGACCCAAGCCGACTTGACTGGTTCACAATCCGTCCTGCTGGAGACTGCCGAATAAGCGGCAGTAACTTTTGTGTCAGTTCAACCATGCCAAAGAAATTCACTTCAAATGTTTGACGAACTAGCTTGATGGGCACAGTGTCAGCCTGATACTGCCAGTCGATCGCGATGCCAGCGTTGTTGACCAGTGCATCAAGCCGACCGCAAGTTGCATCAATTAGGCGTACAGCGCTATCAAATGTCTCTGGTTGTGTTAGGTCAAGTAGGACAGGGCGCACATCAAATCCGGCATCTGCAAGATTTGCTGCTGCTTGTTGTCCTTTGGTGAGATCAAGTGAGCTTAGAAAGACGGTGTATCCCCGTTGTGCCAGTTGGCGGCAAACTTCAAATCCGATTCCTGTATTGGCTCCGGTGACTAGTGCAGTGTTTTTCATACTGGTGCTAAGGCTCCATCTGCATAGGTTTGATACTAATGCTTTGTCTAAGATGCTGTCTAGCAAACAACCTAGAAATTGTTTGACCTTGAACACTAACTGAAAACCTTCATACACGATCACAATCTGGAAACTTAAGCAGAATTACAATTGGTAAGTTCAGGCGGTAGCAGTTGATCTAGAGGTTGCTGAGAAGATCGTTTTTCCATACCTGCTACCCTCTCACCATTAGAACTAGAATCACCCAATTGTACAGAGCTAGGTTGAGCATTGAAACCTACTTGAGAGTAAAGAGGGAACGAAGTAATCAAAGCAACTTCATCCCTCAAATATTTAAGGGCGCTCCTTCATTGGATAGAAGAAACGCCCGTTTTGGATCAATCATTTAATTTGCGTTCAGAAGCTGAACGATCGCCCTTTCTCAACTCGATCTAGCTCAAACCGACGTTGCTGCGATCGTAGCCACTTCCAGGAGTTGGGTAGTCTTCGCCTTTGGTGTGGTTGGAGAGGTTTGCGACTTCTGCGGGAATGCCCAACTCGGCAGCCGTCCGGCTCAACATGGACTGTTGACGATTTTTGATCATTTGGTGATGACGCACCATCAATGCACGGGATTGATCTTGGACTGACATGGTGAATTCCTCCAGTTCTTTAGCTTTTCTGTACCTGAAACTAATATACCAGAGAAATTCTGTATTGAAAGCTACAAAATGTGAATAAGTCATAGAAATTTGACAAACATTTGATTGATTTTGAGCAATGTTTTGCGGAGCGATGCCCAAAACGATAAGCTCAAAACACTTAAGAAAGGGTTAAGAGAAGATGTCTACTGGCGAAAATTGGTTAGAAATCGGCTCACACGTCTGGTTTTATCGGGAAGTCGAGCCGACTGGACAGAGTAACCGACTGCCCGTTCTCTTGCTGCATGGGTTGGTGTCTCAAAGCTACAGTTGGCGAGAAGTCATGCCCGCTTTGGCAAGTCAGGGATTTCGGTCGATCGCCCCCGATTGGCCCGGCTGTGGATTTTCAGGAAAGCCTGATCGCCGCGATTTTGCCTACACACCGGATGCGTTTCTGACTGCGCTTGCTGATTTTGTTAAAGAAATGGAGTTAGAAAAATTCTCGATCGTCGCTCAGGGCTACCTCGGTTCGGTCGGCATTCAATATGCGCTGCGGCACCCTCAACAGGTCGATCGCCTCGCCATTTTCAACGCCCCGGTTTCTCAAACTGCCAAACTGCCCTGGAAGCTAAGGCAAATGGGCATTCCGCTCGTAGGTGACATGTTGACGCAAGATCCGCTGCTGGTCGATCGCACACTAGAAGGTGGTGGGGGCTATCGGATTGAAGACAATGACTTGGATATTTATCGTCGTCCCTGGCTCAAAAGTTCTGATGCGGGGCGATCGCTGTTGACCACGATTCAAAAGCTCCAACTTAAGGAGACGACGCTAGAAATTGAAACGGGCTTGAGCCAATGGACACAGCCATTACTATTAGCCTGGGGCGATCGTGATCCGTGGTTGCCAAAGAGTGTGGCGGAAGCGATTACGCAATCTACCAAAAACGCAGAATTTGTCGAACTCGAAGAAGTCGGGCACTATCCGCAAGAGGACTGGCCCGAAAAAGTCAGCGAAGTGCTTCAAACCTTTTTGAGAAGGCAAGCTTGACCCTGGGGAAACAATTTCATTCGCGAATTAGACTGGAGGTTGGTAGACGATCGGGAGAAGCAAATGCGGCGATTGACTTTATTGGGAACGGCGATCGGATTACTGCTTAACGGGTTCGCTCTGCCAAGTCAAGCGGCTCCAGACTCAACCTGTCCGACTCCTGCGCTTTCTCGTGTCACTCGCCATCGGGTCAAATCGGGCGAAACGCTGGAAAGTATTGCGCGTCGATACAATCTGATTCCCGCGACGCTGATGGGCATGAACGCAGTTTTGAGAGAAGGCAAAGCGCCGATCGGGGCTGAAATTCTCGTTCCTCCCTACAATGGAATTCGCGCCGAAGTGCCTGCGGGTCAGACGTTGCGAAATCTTGCGGCTAAATATAAAGTGCGTCCCGATCTGTTGTTTGAGGTCAATGGCTGTCAGACTGCGCCCAAAGTGGTGTTTATTCCCGGTGTCAACTGGTCGCCTGTCTCAGAAAGTCGATTGCCTGTCGCCAAAGCTAATCCCAATGTTTTGACCCGCTATCCGCTTTCTGCCAATTCTCCGGTGCTGCTGGGCTATGGGTGGTATCTCCCCGCTGGGCAGGACAAACCTGTGTTTCATAGTGGCATCGATTTGTCGGCGGCGATCGGTTCCCCGGTGCGAGCGGTCGGAGACGGAACGATCGCCTTTGCAGCCCAACAAGGGGCTTACGGAAATCTGGTTGTTATTAACCATCAGCAAGGCTATCAGACTCGTTATGCCCAGTTGGGCGGTATCAAGGTCAAAGTGGGACAAACCGTGAAAAGTGGACAAATGATCGGCACCGTCGGCAGCACGGGCATTCCGAGTTCTAACGGCCCTCACCTGCATTTTGAAGTGCGATCGAACTCCAATTTAGGCTGGGTTGCAGAAGATCCCAATCCCTTTTTGCGTCAGAAACCTTAATTGGACATCAGTTCGATCAAGTTCTTTTCGCTTCTCAAATCTTCGCCCCTTAAATTCTCCATTCTGAGAGACTTTGAACTTCATCAACTACACGTCACGATTTGTCTTTTCTCAGTCGATCGAGTTCTTTTTCTAAGTGCGATCGCATCTGTTCAGCCTGGTGGTATGTGGTCGATCGAATGGATTCATCAGGTTTGAGAGAACGACTCCAGGGACACTCGATCGGCTGTAGGAAATAGCGCAACCGGGTTCTCATCGCCCAAACGCCCATCGACGGAAACAGCACAAACACCAGCAGCAGCGGCGAAACGGGCAACAACGGCATTTTGAGCCAGCGAGCCAGCCTTCTACTATTCAACGTCCACGGATGCAAATATTCGCTACCCAGACAAGCTACCGGGAGAATCGGCACCTGAGCACCCACGCTGAGACGAATAAAACTGGGATCAAACCTGGCTAACTGATAGCGATCGCGCCAACCCTTCGCCAATCCTCGCCAACTTTCGGGAGCGTATAACAAAACGGTGGAGCGATCGCAGGTCTGAACGGCGGTTTCAAAACGCTGCTTTTCTGCTCGAATTCCTCCTAACACCTGTGCCCAACCCGGCGGCAACCACCACACCAGCCAGGGATGGTCAAAGAAAATCGGATGCGCCACTGGCTCGACAAACCAGCCTTTTTTTTGATTGAGCAACACGCCCAGACACAAAAAATCCCACGGAAAACACATGCCTGCATGATTGAGAGCAACAATGACGGGGGCAGAGTCGGGTAGATTCTCAACTTGATGCAGCTCGGCTCGAAAATAACGCTGCGCGATCGGAGTCAAAATTTCCCGCTGAAAGATCTGCTGATAGTGAGGATCAGGATCGCTAATAAAAGAGCGAGGCGATCGACATCCCAACCGCAGCCATCGGATCAGCAACGCCACATAAAATCCGCCCGGAATCAAAAACAGCCCATACTCCAGCCAATTCCAGCCGTCGGGGTCAGGGTGGTAGTGCTGCCAGTGACGGTTAAACAAAATCAGCCAACCGGGAGGATACCAGAGGCAAACCCAATCAAACCAGCCAAACGAATACGCGCTATCTGACTTCTTCACGTTCTAACTCAGTCACTCATATCCTACGGTATCTAATGACATAGCTTGCGATCGGACAAATCCGATACCCCCTTAAGGTATTTTTTGAGAGCGGCGATCTCTTCGAGTTACCCGCAAGGGGTCGCTTCAAGTTGCCTACAAGGGGTCGCAGCGATCGACTTCCAATTCCTATCAGTTTTTTCTGAACTAAAAGAATTTAAGGTATTCATTCTCATCTATTGATCACTAAAGAATTTCAATCAAAAGATGCGGAAAGATTGAGAAGTAGTCAGATGGATCAGTAAGATTTCTAGACACGGAAAAAGCTGCTTCTAACGTTCTAGTGTTAACTTGATCTGCAACCTATTAAAGGTATCAAGTTTCATCTATAAATAACTCTGACTGCTCTCTAGAAGTGTTGAGAATCATTAAGGAAAAGCCTATTTAGAGCAATCATATCCCTTGGTAAATCTCCCATTTATAGAGCTAACCAGAACTGCTTAAATGCAACGATAGGTATTTGCTTATGGATTCAATTTAAGATTTCTTTTGTAATTTGTCTCATTACGCTGGACTTTAGGGGACTTGAGACAGTAATGTTATTTCAAGCGTGTTAGCTAAGTTACTCAAACCAAATAACGGACTTAATAACTACTAACAGCCACCCAAAGATCGATCAGCTTTCAAAGCGATTGATTGCAATTAGGAACGATTTTTTTAATTAAATAAGTTAGCAGATTCTTGATGAAAACTCACGTTCATTCTTGAGACTGTTGCTTGCGATTTCGGCACCCTTTGAAGCGCAAATCAATGGGGATTCGGTTTTCATATCCAAGGCTAAGGAGAGCGTTATGACTCGGTTTGAATCGGTTTCTAGGCGGCGGTTTCTATTAACAGCTGGCGCAACAGCAGCCTCTTCTGTTTTACTAAAAGGCTGTCTGGGCAATCCTCCTGACTCACTTACTAATAGTGGTCAGACTTCTCCGGCTGCAACTCCTGTGGTCAACGTCAAGCCGGGAGAAGAACCAGAAGTCAAAACGGTGAGATTGGGATACATTCCGATCGTCGAGGCGGCTCCTTTAATCATTGCTCAAGAGAAGGGATTTTTCGCTAAATATGGCATGAGCGAAGTCAAGGTTGACAAGCAAGCCAACTGGGGTGCAGCGCGAGATAATGTCAAAATTGGCTCTGGTGGCGGCGGCATTGATGGCGGACAGTGGCAGATGCCCATGCCGTACTTGATCACCGAGGGGCTGATTACTGACAACACCAAAATTGATATGTATGTGTTGTGTCAGTTAAACACCCAAGGGAATGGAATTGCGATCGCTAACAAACACGCAGGTAAGAACATTGGGTTAAAGCTAGACAACCAGGTTGCGCTCTTTAGTCAACTCAAGTCAGCGGGTTCTAGATTCAAAGCAGCCTACACGTTTCCGAGAGCCAATCAGGAGTTTTGGATTCGCTACTGGTTAGCGGCAGGTGGCATCAATCCGGAGACAGACGTAGAGTTGCTCACCGTCCCCGCATCGCAAACCGTCGCAGACATGAAACGAGGGGCAATGGATGCCTTCAGCACAGGCGACCCCTGGCCCTACCGCATTGTTGCAGACAACAATGGATTCATCGCGGCATTGACTGCGGAAATGTGGAAAGCACACCCCGAAGAATATTTTGCAATCCGAAAAGACTGGGCAGACAAGCATCCCAAAGCCACCAAAGCGATTCTGAAAGGAATCATGGAAGCGCAACAGTGGTGTGATAACTTTGACAACCGTAAGGAACTGTCACAGATCCTAGCTCGGCGAGAATATTTTAATGTGCCAGAGACCGTCTTGCTAGAGCCGCTGATGGGTAAATACAACCTGGGCGAACGCACGATCGACGACAAATCGATGGCAGTTCTCTACTGGAAAGACAGCAAGGGCAGCGTTTCTTATCCTTACAAGAGTCATGATTTGTGGTTCTTAACGGAGAGTGTCCGCTGGGGCTTTTTACCCAAAGAGACATTGACGACTGCGAAGGCATTGATCGATCGCGTCAACCGCGAAGACATCTGGAAGGAAGCGGCCAAAGAAGCTGGAATTGCCGCCGCCGACATTCCCACCAGTACTTCTCGCGGCGTAGAAGAATTCTTTGACGGCATCAAGTTTGACCCAGAGAACCCTCAAGCTTATCTAGCCAGCTTAAAAATCAAAAAAGTCTGATCAACCTTGAGTTTCGAGTGATCAACGCCGATCTAAAACTCATCCCTTTCGCAAAGCGTGCCGCCAGCGGCAACCCCTCATTCCTCATCCCTCTTATCCAGGAGTTAATTCCATGACCGTCGCTCAACCCAACACCGTCGCACCTGTTAAGAAGTCACGCGCCGCTAATGCAAAACTCAAAGAACGGATCGAAGATTTTGTTTATCCACTGATTGCGATCGCTGTCTTACTCATCCTTTGGCAACTGTTTTCTTCTCTGCCGGGGGCCACACTTCCCAGTCCGGTGCGAGTTGTGCAAGAAACCTGGGTGCTAATCTTCTGGCCGTTTTACGACAAAGGCGGCACCGATAAAGGACTGGCACTACAGGTATTTGAGAGTTTGAAGCGGGTTGCAGTGGGCTACACACTCGCGGCGATCGTGGGTATTGGCGTTGGCATTCTCGTTGGTTTGAATAAGGGAATGTCGAAAGCACTCGATCCGATCTTTCAGATTTTGAGAACCGTTCCTCCGTTGGCGTGGGTTCCCATTGCATTAGCAGCATTACAACAAAACCAACCTGCTGCCTTGTTTGTCATTTTCATTACATCAATCTGGCCGATTTTGATTAACACTGCTGTTGGCGTTCGTCAGATTCCTAGCGATTACAACAACGTGGCCAAAGTGTTGAACTTGCCCAAGTCAGAGTACTTCTTTAAGATTCTCTTTCCGGCTGCACTGCCTTACATTTTCACCGGGTTGCGGATCTCGATCGGGCTTGCCTGGTTAGCTATCATCGCTGCTGAAATCGTGATGTCTGGCATCGTCGGCATCGGCTTCTTTATCTGGAACGCTTACCAAAACAGCCAAGTCAGCGAAATCATTTTGGCACTGGTCTACATCGGTTTGGTGGGCTGGGCACTCGACAAAATCATGGCGTACATTCAAGACCTGATTTTGCCCCCAAGTCAAAAACAATAGAAATAGAACTCACACTGATTCTTTGTGAAGTTGCATAGATAAGATCCCCCTAGCCCCCTTCAAAAGGGGGAACTGGACTATTATCCCTCCCTTTTTACTAGGCTCTTATCCCTTCCCTTTTTAAGGGGGCTAGGGGGATCTGTTCTGTGTAAGTCGTAAGAAATTCAAAGCTCCTGCCTCTCAAACACTCTTCTTCACCGCTATGTCTAAATTTGTTGCTGTCGAAAACGTTGAAAAAACTTTTCCCCTTGCCAATGGTGGGAGCTATGTTGCTCTCAAGGGAATTGACCTTGAGATTCGTAAAGGTGAATTTATTTCGCTGATTGGTCACTCTGGCTGTGGTAAATCTACGCTACTCAACATGGTGGCAGGTCTGGATTTGCCGACCGATGGAGTCGTCATGCTCGAAGGCGAAGAGATTCTCAAGCCGGGGCCCGACAAAATGGTTGTGTTCCAAAACTATTCGCTGCTGCCTTGGATGAGCGTTCGGCAAAATATTGAACTGGCTGTCAATAACGTGTTGGCTCATCTGTCAGTCGAAGAACGCAAAGAAATTGTTGAACAAAACATTCAAATGGTCGGACTGGGACACGCCGCCGACAAACCACCAGATCAGCTATCGGGCGGGATGAAACAGCGGGTCGCGATCGCACGTGCCTTTGCCACCAAACCCAAACTGATGCTGCTCGACGAACCGTTTGGTGCATTAGATGCGCTGACTCGCGGCAACCTCCAAGAAAAGCTAATGGAGATTTGCGAAGAAAACCATGTGACGACGGTGATGGTGACGCACGATGTGGATGAGGCGATTTTGCTCAGCGATCGCATTGTCATGCTCACCAACGGCCCCGAATCCAAAATCGGTCAAATTCTCGAAGTAGACATTCCTCGCCCTCGCAAGCGCATGGAAGTGATCACCCACCCCAACTACTACAGCTACCGCAGCGAACTGATCTACTTTCTCAATCAGCAAAAGCAAATCAAAAAACTGCGTGCTAGAAAGACCACCGCTGTCGCTCGTCACGGGTTAGAAAAAGTCAATCTAGAAATCGGGTTTGTGCCTTTGACGGCTTGCGCTCCGTTGGCGATCGCTAAAGAAAAAGGCTTCTTTGCTCATCATGGGTTAGATGAAGTCAATCTGGTGCGCGAATCAAGCTGGCGCGGCATTCAGGATGGAATTGCAGGTGGCTACATCGACGCGGCTCAAATGCCTTCAGGAATGCCTGTCTGGTTGACGACTGGGGGAATGGATGGCAAACCGATTCCGATCGTCAGCGCTCTCACCCTCACCCGCAACGGGAACGCGATCACACTCGACAAACGCTTTCAAGAACAGAACGTTTATACGCTGAGTGACCTGAAGCGAATGCTACTAGAAAGCACCGATACCCGTCACATGTTTGGGGTGGTGCATCCTGCGTCAATGCATAATTTATTACTGCGTTACTGGTTGGCGGCCGGGGGAATTGATCCCGATAAAGACGTTTCGATTACCACGCTGCCTCCCGCCCAAATGGTGGCTAACCTGCAATCAGACAGCATTGACGGCTACTGTGTGGGTGAACCCTGGAACATTCGGGCGGCGGTCGAAGAGATTGGCTACACGATCGCCACCGACCTCGAAATCTGGAACGGTCACCCTGGTAAGGTTCTCGGTGTTCGTGAAGATTGGGCCAATGCCTATCCCAACACCCATGTCGCCCTGGTCAAAGCTCTGCTCGAAGCCTGTCGCTACTGCACAGATGCCAACAATCACGAAGAGATTCGTCAAATCCTATCGCGCAGTGAATATCTGGCCTGCGAAGTGGATTACATTCAGCTAGGCGATCCAAATTCAGCCGTGTGTGACCTGCATCCTTCTCCCAAAGAGTACGCGCACCACCAATTTTATGGGCAAGGAGTCAACCGTCCCAGTCGTACCGAGCATCTCTGGCTCATGACTCAATTAGCGCGCTGGGGTGACATTCCTTTCCCACGCAACTGGGTTGAAATTTTGGAGCGCGTTTGCAAAGTGAATGTGTTTAGCGTAGCGGCACGAGAATTGGGCCTCTCTGATCTGACCTACAGCCGAGGTGCGATTCATCTGTTTGATGGGGTGACCTTTAGCGCAGACGACCCGATCGCTTATCTTAACGACCTCAAGATTAAGCACGACATCTACATGGCAGAAATTGCCCTCGATGCCCCCTTGCCTCGCACCGCGTAAACCCCTAGGATGCTCCCAAGACACCCATGCAAACACTTAAGACGAGCGAAACGTTAATGACTACGACAACGCAAGTTCGAGACTCTGTGACACCCAAGACTCAGAAAGATTTTCTGGTCGTGGATAATGTCTCTAAAATCTATCCCACCCGCGACGGCGGCACCTACACTGTCTTAGAAAATGTCAATCTGACGGTTCAGCAAGGTGAATTTATCTGCGTGATTGGTCACTCAGGCTGCGGCAAAAGTACCTTGCTGAATATGGTCAGTGGCTTTGCTCAACCCACCGATGGCGAAGTCAGACTGCAAGGCAAACCGATTACAAAACCGGGGCCCGATCGCATGGTCGTGTTTCAGGGATATGCGCTGTTGCCCTGGCTGTCGGTGTTTGAGAATGTCTATTTGGCCGTTCATTCGGTCTATCCCGACAAGTCCAAAGCTGAGAAGACGATGATTGTCAAAGATCACCTGGCGATGGTGGGTCTGACCGAAGCGGCGGAGAAAAAGCCTCCCCAAATTTCGGGTGGGATGAAACAACGGGTGGCGATCGCCCGCGCCCTTTCGATTCGCCCTGAAGTGTTGATTCTTGACGAACCGTTTGGCGCATTAGATGCGATTACCAAAGAAGAACTGCAAGAAGAACTGCTGAAGATTTGGAATGAACACCGCTGTACCGTTCTAATGATCACGCACGACATTGACGAAGCGCTGTTTCTCGCCGATCGACTGGTGATGATGACCAACGGGCCAGCCGCTGCAATTGGCGAAGTGTTAGAGATTCCGTTTAAGCGTCCTCGCGATCGGGCCCGCATTATGGAAACACCCGAATACTACAAAGTTCGCAACTATGCGCTTGACTTCCTCTATCATCGTTTTGCCCACGACGACACCGAATAAGTCGCCCTCAGTTTTCTACTCCCCCTAAACAACTGCACGATCGAGGTTTTGTGGCCGCGATCGTGCTTTCTTTTCGGGAACCTCTACGTTAATGGATAGGAGTTTTCAAACGAATAAGACAGATCGTTTATGGGTAACAGTCCATTGATCTCTGACTCTGATCTCTAAATCGAGCGATCGCCTCAGTCCAACCTAAATCTCTCACGGCATCGCCTTCGGAAAAATAGCATCATCAATCACTCGTCCACTCACAGGAACTGAAAGCACCACAGAAGTCGTGACGGCTGCGTGAGGAATAAAGTGATCCACGAGTTGCTCTAGGTGGCTGACAGAAGTAACAACTACCTTAACCAAATAATGATCATTCCCAGTTATGCGGTAGCAAGCCTGCACTTCTGGTGACTCTTGTAGCAACGATCGCACCTCCTGGCAGCGATGCCCAAAGGATTTGATCATCACAAATGCAGCGATCGGTAACCCCAGTTTTTCTAGATCTAATTCTGCTCGATAGCAATTAATGATCCCGGACTCCTCCAAACGTCGAACCCGTTCTGCAACCGCTGGAGAAGACAGTCCTACCCGTTGCCCTAATTCCTTAAACGGAATGCGAGCATCTTCTTGCAGAATTGTGAGAATTCGCCAACTTGTTGCATCTAGAATTTTTTGAGCATTCTGAGTCATAACTTTAAGCTAATAGGATTTAAGCTGATAAGGCGAAACTCAAATAATACCTTTTTATTTTAGGGCTATCTCGCTAAACACGTTAAACCTTACATTCATAAAAGCGTACTAACCCTATAAATTAGATACATCTCATCCTTGAATCTAATTTTCTAATGCCTACCTCAGCCCAAATTTTAGTTTGTCCGGTTACGCCATTTCTGGGTGCTGAAATCGCAGGAGTCGATGCTTCGAGCAAACTTGCACTGGATAGTCTAGCTCGACTCAATCAAGCACTCCTTGAACACCAGTTATTAATTTTACGAGACCAGGTTTTAACAGTTGAGCAACAGATTGCCTTTAGTGCCCAATTTGGTGAATTGGAGAGATTTAGTCCACACCCACATTACGTGAACTATCCTGAGATTTTCCCCGTTTCCAATCGTGAAGAGGATGGCTATTTGAATGTAGGGCACTACTGGCATCATGACGGTTCATTTATGGAACCCCCAACTAGTTTGTCACTGTTTTACTTTCTCAAAGCGCCGCTCAAAGGTGGAGATTTTCTGTTTACGAACATGTACCTTGCCTACGAAACTCTGCCAGAGGCTCTCAAACACCAAGTTGAGCATCTGGAGACAATTCACCAAAACGGGGTTGTTCATGCGCTTGTTCGGAGACATCCCATAACAGGGCGCAAAGCACTCTACATCAACATGGGATTAACAGCAGGCATTGTTGGATTCTCCCGTGAAGAGAGCGTCTGGCTGATTCGAGATTTGAACCGTCATCTAAATCGTCCAGAGTTTGTGTATCGCCACAAGCCTGAAATTGGAGATTTAATGATTTGTGACAACGCCTCTGTTGCCCATTTTGCAACTTATGCAGACTCTCAACATCCCCAACTCCAACGCCGCACAACTGTTTGTGGAACAGCCCAATTTTAGAAGCAATATGCCTCAAGTCTCGACCGAAGAAATATCTTTGATGAGTCTCAGCCGCTTTGAGACTTTCAGTGACGGAGTGTTTGCGATCGCCATGACACTGTTGGTGATTGAAATCAAAGTCCCCAATCTATCGCAGACAACCTCTTCAGAAGCGATCACTGAAATGTTGCATGTCGGATCACATCTTCTCAGCTACGTCACGAGTTTTCTCGTCATTGGAGTTATTTGGCTAAATCACCATGCACTGTTTCACTTGCTTAAGCGTATCGACCGTGCGGCACTGGCAATTAATTTAGTTTTACTGATGTGCATTGCGTTTATTCCCTACTCCACAGCGCTAATTGGAGCTTATGCAAATCTTCAGCCTGTTGTCATGTTTTACGGCTTGTCTTTGATGCTCACAGGTCTGGTGTACAATACGCTGTGGTTTTACGTTGTGCATCAGTATCTTTGGAGACACCCTCACACTCATCGTCGATTTATTCGTCGAGCTTCCTTGTGGAGCGTTGGCTACCCCGTGCTTTACCTGCTTGCATCTCTAATGTCTCTGATCAACACAACTTTGAGTCTGGTTCTGTATATTTTGATTCCACTGTTCTACTTGTTTCCTAGCGCGATCGATCGTCAGGTAAACGGATCACCCGATAAATCGTCTTAGTGGGCTTCTCAAAATTGATTCTAATGAGGACTGCTACACATTTCACCCAAAGCAGGAGAAGCTTTCATGGATTTCAACCACAAGGCATTGCTGAATCACAGTATGAATTCTCCTGGACACCCAATGCTGAGAGGAGTCAGACGTTTCAAAGTCCCCCAGAATGGGGGATTTAGGGGGCGAGAGGACACCCTTTACAGATTCATCCCGCAATTCAGCAACGCCTTATTTCGCTAATTCGGCTTGCTTTTGGGGCTGAGGATCTTCGGGGGGCAAGCCGAGAACGGTGCGATACATCTTGTCGTATTCAACAGCCGACTTGTCCCAGCTAAAGTCTGACTTCATGCCTCGTTGTTGAAGTTCATTCCACTGAGGTTTAAATCGAAATCCTTCCCAGGCTCGTACCAGACAGGTGTAGAGATCTAATGGCTCGTAGCGATCGAAGCAATACCCCGTCCCTGTGTGATTTTCGGGATCGTGATGAAACACGGTATCGACTAAACCACCCGTTCGGCGCACGATCGGCACACAGCCATACCGCAACGCCAACATCTGACTAATGCCACAAGGCTCAAATCGAGAGGGCATCAGGAATCCATCTGACCCGGCATAAATCCGGCGGGCTAATGCATCGTTGTAGAGCAAATAAACAGCCATGCGTCCAGGGTAGCGGCCCGCCAGTTGCCACATTTGAGTTTCGTAATAGCGATCGCCCGTCCCCAATAAAATAAATTGAGAATCGGTGTAAGACATAAAGCGATCGAGAATCTGCAATACCAGATCCAACCCCTTCTGCTCGACCAATCGCGTCACCATGCCTAACAGGAATGCTTTGGAATTAACTTCTAGCCCAACTTCTTCTTGTAGCGTGATTTTGTTGAGCGATCGTTTCTCTAACGTTTCCACACCAAAGGTCTGCGTCAGACTCTTATCTACTTCAGGATTATAAGCCTCAGTATCAATGCCATTGAGAACGCCAGACACCTTGCCGCTAATAAAAGACAGCAGTCCCTCTAGCGTTTCTCCATAGGCGGGAGTTTTGATCTGTTCGGCATAGGTGGGCGACACAGTATTAACCCAATTGGCAAACTGCACCGCTGCCGCCATTGTATTGTGACCCTGCATATACCACGGGCACCAAGTCATCTTTTCTAGCTTCCAGCGCCACGGCCCCTGATACGCCAAATTGTGAATTGTGAACACCGTCGAGATGTCGGGATCTTGGTGCATCCACACCGGAATCATGCCCGTATGCCAATCGTGACAATGGATAATTTGAGGCTTCCAATAGTTCCAGGCAAACTCGGCCGCACCGTTCGCAAAAAAGGTGAACCGCCAATCTTCATCATCTCCGCCATAGACGCGACGCGGATCAAATACGGGATGCCCCATTAAATAGAGCGGTACATCAGAACCCGGTAAAACCGTCTCATAAACTGAGAAGCTTTGAAACATGGCATTCCCTTGCCAGACGGGTTCTTTGGGAATCTTGATTTTGTCAGGCAGAAACCCATAGAGGGGCATGAAAATTCGGACATCGTGGCCCATTGCTCTCAAGACTTTGGGCAACGCACCGACAACATCTCCCATGCCGCCGACCTTGGCGATCGGAGCCACTTCCGCAGCAACAAACAAAATTCGCATGTTAACCCTTGGGGTTCCCCTTAGTTGGCAGTTTTTGAGCAGTCAGCGATTCGCTCTTTTGGCGGTTAGCAATTCGCTAAACTAGCACTGCCATCATACCGAGTTAGGGTACGCTCTAAACGGTTTGGGGCGATCGCATTTTTTGAATGAACTCAGCGTCCAGCCAAGCGTCTTTTTGCGGAGGAAGGGATGGCGATCTCTTTGAGTTCCCGCAAGGGGTCGCGCAGATTATTCGTCGTCGTCTCCACCGTCTGAGTCGCCGTCTTCCAGGAAGGTATAGTAGCCTTTGCGTCCGGGCACGTTTGACCAGTGATTGGCCATTTTTCCTTTAGAGAGTTCGGCAAGGACGATCGGTCGAGCCACTTTGAGCGCATCTTTGCTGATGGTTTTGCCATAGAGCGCGTAGAGAATGTCATTAACGCTAAACTCCTCACCCGCTTCGCTTTGCAAAATCATTTTGATCGCATCTCGAATGGTTTTTCCTTGGTAAGCCCGCAAGACTGAGGTGCGAGGGCTAAAGGTGGAACTGGTCGCCGCTGTATCTTCGACCTTGGCGCGAGGAATCCGTCCGCGTCTACGGGGGGTCGCTTGACCGTTGCTATCACTGACGACTGCCGCAGGGGATGCTGCCGAATCGCCCTTTTGTCCGTCTAGCCGTTTTAAGACTTCGATCGCCGCAGTGGTTTCTTGTAGCTCGGTATCGAGTTGTTGTCTGCGAGTTTCTAAATGTTCAATTAAGGTGGTCATTGATTGCGTAAAACTCATTGTTGGATCTGCTCCTAAAACTGTTGGGTTAACAACCACCCTGTTTCTTCCAATCTTTTCGTTTCTCAGTTCAAACGATCTAATAACCTTGAGCACTTAACAAATTATTGGGTCAAGCTTGATCTGAGTTTGATCTATTTAGATTAAAAACATGGAAGTCTAGGGATTGTGATTGTTTATTGTACATCTGTTATGACATATGGCTAACAGAATTAACTGACCTGTGAGGAATGGATCAAAACTAAATCCTCTCTTTGATCCAGTTTGATGTTGAGTTGAACTCGATCGCTGCCGACAAAATACTAGAGGCGATCAGTTCTCATAGGATTTTGGGCTGGTTGTGGGAACGCTGGGATATAAACTTTTATCGCCAGGATGATGATGAAGCGTTCTGTTTGCCAATTTTTGTTGTCTGTTGGGTCGATCGCTGCGATTGCGGCTCCTCACAGTCCAGGGTTAGCTACCGCGTTACCCATGTTAATCTCAACAGGCGAAGGGGCGTTTAGCCTGACGGTGCCTGACACGAGTACGACAAAATCCGCCTATGGGGGACGATTGCGCCTGTACGATGTGCATGTGGCAAAAATGTTTGAGGTGACTCATTTTATGTGTGCCTCTGGTCAACTGTCTCCGGGCACTACCTGGTCATACACCGCAGGCAACGGTTCGATCGAGATGGGCACTTTTTCCATTAGCTGCAAACTTGCGAATGATATTGCGATCGCTTACGGGTTAGCTCGCAAAGAACCCACCTCGATTTACTTTTTCTACGAAGAGGCAGGCGGCGAAACGAAAACATCCAATATTCCAATTTTGGAAATCACGGGCGGCAAGATCGATCGCTGGATGAGCTTTACCCGCAACTTTAAGCCGACTCGCTAACAATTGAGCAACTTCAGTAGATTGCGATGACTATTTTTAGTGGGTCATTTCTCATAACCTCCCTCTGACTCCCTTTAGAAAGGACGGGAACTCAAAGTCACGCTTAATCAGCAGGATTTGTAGAGATTTAGAGGGAGCGAGATTTGGCGATTAATCAAAAAATGTCGATTTGCGATCTACTGGGTTTGAGGGGTGAGTTGGTCGATCGCTTGCCTTGTCCAGCGATTTAATTTTAGAGAGGAAGCGTTTTGTCTTCTTACTACTGTGTGATGATTGAGACAGTTTTTTTAAAAGGTATTCTGGCAATCTTGACTTGACTAATCCTCTTCTGTAAATTCTTGTGTAATATCAATTCTTTGAATAAACGCGACAAAAGCGGCAAAGAGGGACGTTAGACCGAAGCCATGAATCATGTCTAAAGTCCAAGGTGCAAAGTTCACATCAATTCAGGGAGATGGCAAACAATGGCTGCGATGAACCTCAAGCTTCTTACCCAGATTCCGATCGCCAAGCAGTTGATCAGCACCATTCGACAGATTCGGCCGTCGATTCCTCAACTGGTTGGGCTTTCTTATTATCAAAAGGCTTCTTATTGGGCGCTCGATCGTAACCAATGCCCCTGTGATCTCGAATTAGTTGACTATTTGCAGCGATCGCAGATTCAAAACAAAACCATCTTTCACTTTGGCACGGGTGGTCACCACATTGTCGGGTTAGAAAATCAGAAGCTTGCTCAACCAAATGAGGTCATGGGCATTACGGCATCGGCTCCTGAGCATCGTGCTTACATCCAACTGGTGCTAAAAGACACAACCCTGGCGAAGCACTATAAAGTTTTGTTTGCAGATATTTATACGCTGACTCAAAACACATTACCCACTTTTGATCTGGTATCGCTGTTTCATCTATGCGAATTTTATCTTCCTGAGAATGCTGCTTCAGTTCACCAGACTGACGAATCTCTAGTGCAGTTATTTTTAGACAAGCTTACTCCGGATGGCAAACTCGTCTTTTATACTGGCTCATGGGCGTGGCAGCAAGCAGAACCGATCGTTCGCAAGTTTGAATCAGCCGGAAAAATCAAGCAAATTGATCAATACAAAACTCTGGTGATCTACACTGCCTGTTAGATCTCCGTAAGTTATGAATCGTTGAGATTGAAAGTCTGGAGGTTTTCAGAATTGGAGGGCGAGTTCAGACTATCGTTCACGCCGAATTTTGTCCTTTTCTCTGTAAAAGACCAAAACTCTACCAAAAAAACTCATCAGTACTAGTAAATCGCTTGAGAAAACCAGCAGGTAGCGCATGAGTTTGTGAATCGTAGACTGCGATCGCGGCTCTCTTTTTCTCCACCACAGATTGAATGGATAGCCGTTTGGCTCCGACAATTTCTTTGATCTGCAAATCGAGTAATAAGGGCGCTTTCCAAAAAATCCAGACGGGATATTCTCGAACTGTGGCTTGCAGTCCGACTTGTGTCATAGCCGCCTGCACTAATTGATAAGTGGCTTCGTGATCAGGATGACGATCGCGACGATGTGGAACGTAGACCTCTTTAGGTTGGTAATCACGCAGCAGTTGTACGATGTGATTGATCGTCTGTTGACGGTGCGGTTCTGACAACTGATCAAGCGTGCCGTCTGGTTTGTTTAGAAAATGCACATCTGACTTCTCGACTCCCAAAATTGTCAGGGCTGCGATCGCTTCTTGTTGCCGCAGTTTTATCCGCTGCTCACCAATCACACTCAAATCGGCCCCTCCCGACTGGCCATCGGTCAAAAACACCACGCTCACAGACCCTTTGCACTGTCGCTTGAGCGCAATCATCCCCCCACAGCCCAGCGTTTCATCGTCCTGATGGGGAGAAAACACCATTGCCGATCGCTCATCGATCACGATCGGGTGACTTGTCCAATTCACAATATTAGCCACCAAAAAATTTGAATGAAGCGCTTTGAGTTTGTCTCGCAACGCAAAAGGCTGAATGCTCATGGGGTGTCGTGTCGTTGGATTGGGAACTTTGGACTCTGGACTTTAGATCTTGGACTCTCGACACAGCAGTTCAAGTCTTTGATCTCCCGTCTAAAGTCTAAGGTCTCCGCGCAGTCTAAAAGCCTTTAACGCTTGAGAACTTTGCCACACTGAGAAAACGGGTCACGCTGACAGAGAACCTGTTCATACAGTTGAAGACAGTTAGCGGCGATCGCTGACGCTTCAAAGTGACTTTGTGCAAACTGTTTCGCTCGTTCTGACCACTGGTTTAGACGGGCTTCTGAGCGCAACGCATTTGACAACATGATCGCACTCTGCTCAAGATCGGCAGGCAATACCAGTCCCAAATTGTGATGGTGAAAGAGTTCGGCGATATTTAATGTTTCAGCGATCGCGCAGGGCGTGCCAATACACATCGCTTCTGCGATCGAGATGCCAAACATTTCTTGACGAGACATTTGAATATAGAGCGCTGCTTTTTTGAGAACTTGAATCTTTTCTACCCCAAACACAGGAGGATGAAAATAGACGTTTGTGGGCAAGTCTGCTTTGAGGCGAGCGAGCCATGATTTTGTTTTGGGGTCTTCTGTGCCATAGAGGTGAACTTCAACCTGTGGTAACAGACGCGCTAACTCAATCAAGCGATCGATGCCCTTAACTAACACATCAAATCGCCCTAAATAAACCAGTCGAGTTGCTTGAGAATTCCTTTCCCAGGAAGCTTGACTTAATGTAGAGGTATCGATCGGATTGAGCAGCGAGTGAATTGTGCCCTGATAGCCTGGAATGAATGATCGAATCTCGGCTTCTTCTCGCACCGTGGCGGTTGTGATAGCAGCGGCTCCCCGAAACCTGGCTTTCTCAATTAGCCAATTGTAGAAGTACTTCTTAATCCAACTTCGCCCAAACCGTTGAGATAACACCCGCGCATGGGGCGTGATCACATAGGGAATGCCAATCTGTCGTAGCTGTCTAGCTAAACTGGCTTGTTTATGAATAAAAATAGAGTGAAAATGGACAATATCAGGAGTCTGTAGTTGAAACTCTTGGGAGAGAGCATCTGGCTCATAGTGCCAAAAGTTAGAAGGAAGATAACGAAGATGGAGTTTTGGATTATGGTCAGCGATCGCTTGCGCTGTGCGGTCGGGCTGCTGGTCTAGCACTAGAGTAACGTGATGTCCGAGAGATGCCTGCTCTCTTGCAAGACTCCAAACGGTGTTGTTGCATCCATCTACGGTTGTAATTGAGGGTGAA
The DNA here is from genome assembly GCF_052939515.1 of Phormidesmis sp. 146-33. Lineage (NCBI taxonomy): Bacteria > Bacillati > Cyanobacteriota > Cyanophyceae > Leptolyngbyales > Leptolyngbyaceae > Phormidesmis > Phormidesmis sp. 146-33. The sequence goes on along the minus strand of NZ_JBJPHU010000016.1, from coordinate 12,254 downwards.
GCGCCAACGTGCCAAATTTGCATAATCTCAGTCTAGAAGGGTCAAGTTCTTCTAATTCTGCGTTCTCTAATTTTGTGCAGTTATCTTCAATTCTCCTGAGTCTTGAACAGCGCAATGACAGGGAGCAGAGAAGTTTTTAGTAGAGCCACTTTGCTGATCTTTCGGTGATCTAAAGTCACCAGGCAGATACGCAGAACATAAGCCTTACAACATTTGCGCCCTCCTGTAGAGCAGTCTTACTCTAGTCCGCGATCGACAAAAAATAATGTACCCAATGGCGTATTTAAAGTATGCCTGGTGATGTACTCCAGTCGATTCTAACTTTAGTAATTTGTCATTCCCGTTTAGAAGTTAACTGCTTTCAGGTAGTTGATAACTCGCACCCTATTTTTGGATCAAAGCAAACATCTCGCTTACGTTTTCTTTTGGCTTTTTTGCTCAAAAAGATTGGTATTATTGTGATTTCACTAAAATTAATAACCTCAGATTAGTTTATACCAGATTACTCTACAAAAAGTCTAGTGATGCAGGATACAACTCACTCACCTAAAAACAGCCGCTAAGATTGTCGAAGTCCTAATGCTAAACGGTTAATCCTCAACGATCGAGACCAAACGATGTCAAACTCTACTGTCTCACCGTCAGATTCGGAGACTCCCTGCCTGATTATTTTTACGCGCTATCCAGAACCCGGAAAAGCAAAAACTCGTCTGATTCCAGCTTTGGGGCCCCAAGGAGCGGCCGCCTTACATCGACAGATGACCGAGCAAACCTTGACAGAAGTGAGACATTTGCAAACGTTGCGTCCTGTTGCGGTAGAAGTTCGATTTTCTGGGAGCGATCTCTTCGAGTCACCCGCAAGGGGTCGCGATCAAATGCAAGCCTGGTTAGGCAAAGATTTAAGCTATTCTTCTCAGCATTCAGGAGACTTGGGCGATCGTCTCTCTCAAGCATTCCAATCAGCATTCGATCGCAGCGCAAAATCTGTAATCGCCATTGGTACAGACTGTCCTGATTTAGATGCCTCCATTCTCGCGATCGCGTTTGAGAAACTGCAAACTCACGATTTAGTTTTGGGCGCAGCAACCGATGGTGGATACTACTTAATTGGGTTGCGTCACTTTATACCAGATCTATTTGTTGGCATTGCCTGGAGTACTGCGATCGTCCTACAGCAAACGGTTGCGATCGCAGAGAAATTAGGATGTTCGATTGCTTACTTGCCTGTTCTCAGTGATGTCGATCGACCCGAAGATCTCAAGCCAGAACAAAGAGAAACCTGAAAAAATAGAGCAAACCATCGCCAAAAAAGCCTCGCAATTTTAACATCCCAAAAGCCCTGCGCCTTGATTCTCCATGCTCTGTGCAAAAATCTCGATCGTGATTCCGGTTCTAAATGAGGCTAATCAAATCGCTCAAATACTGAAAATTCAACAGCAAGCGAGCGAGATAGAGTTAATCATCGTGGATGGAGGCAGCCGAGATCAGACCGTAGAATTGGCTCACTTGTCAGGGGCGCGAGTGCTGCGATCGACTCCTGGGCGGGCCCATCAAATGAATGTTGGAGCCAACGCCGCTACCGGAAGCATTTTGCTGTTTCTTCACGTCGACACCCGGCTGCCTGCTGGTTTTGACACGATGATTCGTCGGGCGCTCAGTCAACCTGCCACGATCGCGGGAGCCTTTTCGCTCAAAATCGACGCAGATCTCTGGAGTTTGCGTCTGGTGGAATGGGGCGTGAATGGGCGATCTCGCTGGCTACAAATGCCCTACGGCGATCAGGCTATCTTCTTACGCAGCAACACGTTCAAAACGCTAGGCGGATTTCCCAATTTGCCAATTATGGAGGATTTTGAGCTGATGCGACAACTCAGACGATACGGGACGATCGCCCTTCTCCCTGCCGCCGTAATCACTTCAGGACGACGCTGGCAAACTCTGGGCGTTTTGCAAACCACTTTAATGAATCAATGGATAATTCTTGCTTACCTGGTAGGGGTTTCTCCCCAAACAATCGCCCATTGGTATCGGAGCGGACTGAGAAAAAAGTAGAGAACGCCATCAATTAACATTTGAAGTTTCAAAGTGACACTGGCATTTAAAGCGATATCGGTTAGATCTGCTACTAGATTCGCGGTCGATCTTTGAACTCTTCTCTAAGAGCATCGATCCAAAACATTGATATACAGTGAAGAGATATACAGTGAAGATGTTCTAATGAAGCGCGACAAAGACCAAAGACTAAAAACCTCTAAGGCTGCTCAGTCCAAAGTCCCCAGACACCACAACCCCCACTTGTCCTATGGCCGTTCGTAAAGACACCATTTTTGAGCAATATCTCGCCCCGATCGCTCGACTGTTTATCGATGAATCTGCCCTGAGACGATTCTATGAAAGCATCGATTGGCAGTCTGCCAGCGACCAATTTCGCGATCCCCAACTTGCTTATCCCAATTACTACAGCAGCCAACATTTTCACAGCATCGAAGGGGGCTATCTCAACATCAGCGCTGCCGTCTCCTATGATCCGATCACTCAGTACGCCCTGCCGCCTAATGAAACCTGGGTGCGCCAAAGTCTGATCGATAGCATTCAAACTCATCCGCGTCGCATTCTAGATCTCGGCTGTGGGACGGGTTCCACCACGCTGATGCTCAAACAGGCTTTTCCACAAGCCGACGTGATTGGGTTAGAGTTGTCTCCCTACATGCTCGTTGTCGCTGACTACAAAGCCAAACAAGCCGGACTTGAGATCTCTTGGCAACACGGTAAAGCCGAACAAACCCGGTTTCCAGACGGCTCTTTTGATCTGGTGACAGCTTCTCTCCTGTTTCATGAAACGCCACCGATCGTCGCGCAGTCCATTTTGCAGGAAGCCGATCGCTTGCTCACGCCTGGAGGCGAAGTGCTGATTCTGGATGGCAACCAAAAAACGCTGCGTCAAACTGAGTGGCTGACCCAAATCTTTGAAGAACCCTACATTCAATCCTACGCGGCTGGCAATTTGGATGCCTGGATGGAGGCCGCCGGATTTGGTGCGGTGCAAACTCAAGAATTTTGGTGGATTCATCAAGTAACTCGCGGTGTAAAACCGTTACCCAGTGAGCGATTTCAGCCCAAACCATTTACTCAAGAAATCCAAGATGGACAATGGGCAATCAGCTAATTAAAACGTTTTGCACTAGCTCATCCCTCATCCCCATCCCTCATTTCCTGCCGCAACTGCTTCAACATCGAACTGGTGCCCTCTTGCATGGCTTGCTGGACGCGATCGTATATCAGTTGCATGATAGGCAAGTCGGGAAATATAAGACTGGTAGGCGATTCCTGATATTCTCCATCGTTGAGCAGGTTGATCTTAAGCTTGCCTCTGTTGTAGATCCACACCTCTGGTACCTGGATTCCAGCATAAGCTTCTAGTGTGGTTTTTGAGGTGACATCGGCTTCAATGGCTAAGTCGGGCGATGGGTACACGTCCAGATTCATCGACATCATGCACGATCGCACTCGTTTGGCATTTTCTCCGATATAAAAACAGGTGTCGGGTTCGAGTCCGGCTTGCTTTTTCTTGCGTCGAAAGGTCGTTGAGCCAAAATCTTCCCACTCTAAATTTCGAGCATCCAGCAAAATGGTAACGATGCGACCAATGATGCGGTTGGGGCGTTCGTGAGCGGGTAAAGGTGACACAATTTCTAGCACTCCGTTGCTGTAGGCGATGCGGGCACTTCGCTTTTCGCCCAGTTCTTCTAAAATGGCTTCAAATTTCTCCCAGGTAATGTCTGTAATGGTCAAGACGCTGCCGGGTTCAAGCACAATATTTTTGATGGGGACGGTGACTGGCGTTACGATTTGAGTGGTCATGGGTGAAACCTCGATCGCTCGACAAGCTAAAATTCGCAAGCTGGATATCTATACAGGTAATCCTAACGCTTTGGCGATCAGGGGTAATAGAACTTTGGCGGCTTCGGCTAGTTTGGCGGTGTCGGAAAGCGTGGCGATCGTTCCTTTCAAAAAGATCATTGCTTTCTCGCCCAAGTTCTTTTTCTCTGGCTGTTCTGGGTTTTGCCCGACTTCTGCCAGGGTTTTGACTTGTTCCAGAGCGTTCGTTTTGCCTTTTTCTGAGAGTTCAGGATCAGATTCGATCGCCGTTTGCAGTCGCGTTAATAGTTCTTTGATTCCAGGTTCTTCAGTCGTTGTGTTGGGTAATTGATTTAGGGCATTTGTGACAGCACCGCTCATGTTAAGAATGCTGTTTATCATCTGATTGGTTCCAGTGTTGACGAAACTGTTTGCGCCTGTGTTGATGCCTTGATTTTTGTTGTCTGTCATGGTGTTGTCGTTTCCTGTAACGATCGTGAGGTTAGAAAGTAGATTTCCCAGATTTGTGTTTTGAGCCAGCGTCAGAGCGAGATGATTTAATTCCTGGTTATGGCGTTTCTCAGATTCTAATAATTCAGCGTTCTTTTGTGCTTCTAATTTTGCTTGATAAGCGGTATCAAAAGTATGTTCTAGTTTGCCTTTATCGGTTCCTTCTGAAATCTGAAGTGTGACCAAAACATCGTTGCCTTTTTTCTCGATCGCTTGCACTGAGTCAGGCGAGATATCAGGATTTTCTTGCATCAATTTCTGAAAGGCAACGGCAAAAGCTTCTGGATTTACGCCATTTCTCAGCAAAAGTTGCATCGTGGTCATAATTTTGGCGTAGAGTTTCTCAAAGTCTCCGGGCTGAAACACTTTGTCTGGGTCGTGGGGGCGACGTTCTCGGCTGCCGATCGCGTTGGGCTGCTCTAGCAAAAACACATATTGGCAATCGACTTGATCGAGCTTCGTCGTGTGGTCAATGTTCCACGATTCGAGGCAAGCTCCGGTGAGACAGGCCTGGCTAAAGTCAGCGCCTACAGCAAGGGCTTGGGTCAAGTTTGCGTGGTTGAGATTGGCACCTTTGAGATTGGCGTTAGAGAGATCAGCATTCGCATAAGATTTTTTGTAGCCGTTGCGTGTGGTTAACAATTTACGGACATCAGAATTTGCAAGAATTGAAGTTCCAAGTCGGGCACGATCGAGCTTCGTAGCCCCTGACCAACAGACTTGATGTAAAACGGTTCGTTTTTGCCGAGTGTGGTTGAAGTTGGTGCTTTTGAGAATGGCTTGGGTGAAGTCTGCATCGGTGAGGTCAGCCCCACAGAAAGAAGTGCCCCCGATCGCGCCGAGTGTGATGGCGATCGTCCGAATCAAGGCAAATTTTTCATCACTTTTCAAAGCTCGCCAAGCGATATATGCGCTCAGTAACGTGAAAGCGACACCGATAGCACAAGCGTTAGCAACACCGGCAGCATCAGCGTTAGCAACACCGACAGCGCCAGCACCAGCGATACCGACAGCGATAATACTAGCGACAGCGACAGCGACAATACCACTGACAGCACCAGCGATACCGACAGCACCAGCGACACCGATAATACCAGCAAAAGCGTCAGAGCTATTGACAGCGCCAGCGAAAGCAACAGCGCCAGCAACAGCAACAGCGCCAGTGCCAGCGATGAGAACAAATCCCAAGGCTGCTTCTATGCCCTGACGAATCGTAAGAGTAAAGAAGACGATGTATATCAGGAATATAATGCCACCAGCAATAGGATTAAAATTATCACCAGTAAGATGAGTACGAGGAACGAAATAATAAGTTGCCAAATATCCGGCGACATCTGAGAAGAGTCCTGAGAAAGCAGATAGCAACCATGAAAGAATCACCAAACTGACTGCCCAGCGCTTTTGCAGTCCTGCTTTTGCATTCGTAAAATTTGCCTCCCGCAAAATCGCGTTCGCGACGGTTGCCCCTCTGATGTCTGCGTGCGAAAAATTTGCTCCCGTCAGATTTCGCCCTCCAAAGTTACGTCCTCGCAGATTTTGACCAGAGAAATCCATAGGAGAGAGGGCTAAGTGAGTTTACGCACTCAGTATAGAAAAATAAAGACAAATCCGGTAGCTTTTCCTCGAATAGGAGCAAGAGACAAGAGGTTTGAGCCGATCGCTTCTCTCAGACTGGTAAAGTGAGGGTAGCCTTTCTCATCCGCAACGGTTTCATGGTTCTCAAAGCTGTTCTGTTCGATTTTAATGGCGTAATTATCAACGATGAGCCACTTCACGAGAAGCTAATCGAACAGATTTTAGTGGAGGAGAATCTGCGTCCCAGACCCGGCGAATTCAGAGAAATCTGTCTGGGGCGAAGCGATCGCGCCTGCTTAACTGATCTGCTTGCCAGTCGCGGCAGAGTCGTCACCGAGGAATACCTCAATCAACTGATCGCCCGCAAAGCCAAAGCCTACCTTCAGCAGATTGCAGCGCTAGAAAAACTCCCGACCTATCCAGGGCTAGAGGATCTGATTTTTAGCCTAAAAGCAACACCCTGCAAACTGGCGATCGTCAGTGGAGCTATTCGTAGCGAAATTGAATCCGTTCTGACTCGCCTGCAACTTAACCAAAACTTTTCGCTCATCGTTTCTGGAGACGACCTGACCGCCAGCAAGCCCGAACCCGACGGCTACCAACTCGCCGTCGATCGCCTTAATCAGCAGTTTCCCGATCTCAGCTTACAGCCTTCTGAATGTCTGGCAATCGAAGACACCTTTGCCGGAATTGCCGCTGCCAAACGAGCCGGAATCTCAGTCGTCGGAGTTGCCAACAGTTACCCCTTCCACATGCTCCAGCGTTGCGCCAACTGGACGGTTGATTATCTTTCTGACTTAGAACTCGATCGCGTGCAGCAAGTTTACAGCAGCTTAGATGCCAGTTGATAAATGCTAAAATGGCTAGGTGAGGGGAGTTAGCTCAGTTGGTAGAGCGCTGCGATCGCACCGCAGAGGTCAGGGGTTCGATTCCCCTATTCTCCATTGCTATTCTTGAGCAGACATAGTGCCTGTTCCTTTTGATAAGAATAAACTCCCCCAAATATAGATGAATTCTCTGGTTAAAAAGCAACTAATGGAGGTGGGCGGTGTTTTGTTGTCACTCCAATAATTTTCTAGAAGGATTGACATTAGAGCACCTGCCTCTTTCAAAGCATACGACTTCGCTATCTAAAGTTTTAGTTGGTAATTATTCTCAAGGAACTGAATCATGAATGACCCCAAGAAACCTTTAAGCGACCTTACTTCTCATCCTGACCCAATCACGGGTGAACCGGGTGCCCATCCTGTAGAGACCGGACTCGGTGCTGCTGGTGCAGGGACAATTGGAACGATCGTGGGGGGTGCCGTTGGGGGCCCGATCGGAGCAGTCGTAGGAGCCGCGATCGGAGCGATCGGTGGCGGGCTACTAGGCAAGGAAACGGCTGAGGTCATTGATGCCAGCCTCGAACACGAACACTGGCGCGCTCATCACACTTCTCGCCCTTATATTGAGGCGGGTCGAACCTTTGATGATTACGCCCCCGCTTATCAAACTGGCTACGAGGCGTTCTCTCGACATGGCAACACCGGAAAAACCTTTGACGAGATCGAACCTGAGTTACGAAGCGAATATGGGGAAACTCATGGGAAGACAGGGTTAGCTTGGGATAAAGTAAAGCCCGCTGCTCAAGATGCCTATCGAAAGCTCTATGAAGAACGTGTCGGTAAGCGGCACCCTCTTTAATTTGCACAAATAAGGATCACGAACTAAATAACTTCGTAGGTTGGGTTGAAGCATGAAACCCAACACCCCAGCAATTGTTGGGTTTCGCAAGGCTCTACCCAACCTACAGAAGTCGATGTTATTTAGTTTTCGTTCCTAAGTAGGTAGGTCAAATTAAATATAAAGATGGCTTCGCCTAAAACCCTTGCACAGTTTGAAAACCATCTTCAATTCAATTGTGCCTATCTACTTATGTGCCTATCTACTTAGCAGTTTTCTTGTTTTTGATGGCTCTCCTGATGTTACGACCATAAGCTAACTAATGAATCTTGAACTCTTTATTTAGTAAGGTTTCTAGATCGATTTTTCTGAGGAAGCTATTGGTAACTCTCTTTTTTCACTAAAACACTAAAAGTCCAGGAGAGTCCTGCGTTTTAACTCGCGCAAGCAGATTTTGTTCACGTAGCCCCCCTTGATTCATTGGGCTTATTTAATTCACTCAGAGGCTGGCTTCATACTTCAATTTTCAAATCACAGGTCTCAATTTACTGAAGCGCTTGGCGCTGGCTAATGAGTGCTTGATAAGCGGCGGTAAAGTCAGCCATTGTGATTTGAATGTTGGATGGATTAGTAAATCCCTGGGCACGGTATCGACGAATCGCCTGTAGAGCAGCTTGATTGCTAAGAAGTGCCAGGTCTGCGCCATTCCAGCCTTCTGTCTGGGCAGCAAGATTATTAAGATCCATTTCAAATAAAGGACGATCGCCATTGTGAACCTGCAAAATCGCCAACCGACTGGTTTCATCAGGTAAATCTACTTTGAGTTGCAGATCCAATCGACCTGCTCTCATCAAAGCGGTGTCGATCGCATCTGGTCGATTAGTCGCGCCAATTAATAGAACATTGGGACAGGCTTGCAGTCCATCTAATTCGGTAAGCAACTGACCGACGACGCGATCGCTTACTCCCGAATCCCCGTTAAACTTTCCACGAGCAGGAGCCAGCGTATCAATCTCATCGATAAAGATGACACAGGGAGACGCTTGCCGAGCCTTTGCAAACAATTCTCGAACTTCCTGTTCTGCTACCCCGACCCAACGGCTGAGAAGTTCGGGCCCGTTGACCGCGATAAAATTGGCTCTCGCTTGAGACGCAACGGCTTTGGCCAAGAGCGTTTTACCCGTTCCAGGTGGCCCCCAAAGGAGAATGCCACGGGGCGCTTTTGCGCCTGTTTGTTGATACAGTTCGGGGTAGAGCAATGCGCCCTCAACAGATTCTTGTAAAGTACGCTTGATGAGTTCTAATCCGCCAATTTCGCTCCAGGCAAGGTTTGGTGACTCGATTTCGACCGATCGCAACACCGATGGCTTGATTTCTCTCAGGGCATGTAAGAAGTCCGCTTGTTCCACCGTCATCACATCGGGTAATGGCTCCTTCAGCGAACCAACCTGCCGCCGTAATGCGGTATACGCTGCTTTTTGACAAACGGCTTTCAAGTCCGCACCGACCATTCCAACTGTCAGGTCAGCGATCGCGCCCAGTTCCACTGATTCACTCAGAGGCATAGCACGAGTCAAAATGGTGAGAATTTCTAAGCGTCCGTCGCGATCGGGAACTCGATATTGCACTTCTCGATCAAACCTTCCCGGACGACGCAGCGCAGGATCGAGGTGATCAGGGCGATTGGTCGCGGCTAAAACAATCACGCCTTTGGTCTTGGCAAACCCATCCATCAAACTCAACAACTGAGCCACAACGCGCTTTTCGACTTCGCCTTCGACCTTACTGCGATCGGGCGCAAGACTATCAATCTCATCGATGAAAATTACGCAGGGAGCAGACTTCGCCGCCTTCTCAAAAACGCCTCTCAGACGAGTCTCGGCTTCTCCATAGTATTTGCCCATGATTTCGGGGCCGGCGATCGCGATGTAGCTCACGCCCAAATCTTCTGCCAATGCACGAGCGGTCAGGGTTTTCCCGGTTCCGGGCGGGCCGACGAGCAAAACGCCTCGAATCGGTTCTAATCCCAATTTTGCCAACAGATCAGGACGCTTGAGCGGAATCTCGACCAACTCACGAAGCTCTCGCAAAATTTCTCCCAATCCACCCACATCTTTAAGAGAGGCTGGAGAACTGACCATCTCCTCCAAAGGTGTTGAAGTTTCGTTTGTGGGATGACTGGGAGGGCGGACTCGGCTGACTCCTGTTGGAATATTGCCCTGACGAGGAATGCTGCCGAGATTGCGGCTAATCTGAATGTCTGCTTTCAGTTCTCCTTTCTCTGCTTTCTCCTCCAAAATTTTGGCGAGTTCTAATAATTGCTCAAATCCCTTAAACAAATCACTCATTGGCTCACCGTCGCTACTTGAGACAGAATTTTTTTGCGATCGCAGCCCTCCCCAATCGATTGGGAAAACTACAGCCACAGTGTTCCCACAAACAGTTCCGCATCGTCAACGCAAAACTCCCCTATGAATCAGTTTGACTCTTTGAATCTCGCAATGTTTAGCGGCAAGGGCGGTGTTGGCAAAACCACGATCGCCTGTGGATTTGCACGCAGATGGGCCCAGCAGTTTCCCAATGAGCAAATTCTTCTCTTATCTACCGATCCGGCTCACTCCCTGGGCGATGTGCTGCAACTGCCGATTAGCAATACAGCCGTTTCGCGACAAGATTTACCCAATCTGACCATTAGAGCCTTGGACGCGCCAACCCTTTTAGAAGAATTCAGAACCTCCTATGGCAAAGTGCTGGAGTTGCTGATCGAGCGGGGTAGTTTTGTGCAAAAAGAAGACCTGTCACCCATCTGGGATTTAAGTTGGCCGGGACTAGATGAACTGATGGGCATTTTAGAAATTCAGCGTCTGCTACGAGATCAGCAGGTCGATCGCATCGTTCTCGACATGGCTCCCAGCGGTCACACTTTAAACTTATTCAGTTTGATGGACTTTTTAGACGAATTCCTATTTGCGTTAGAACTCTTTCAAGAAAAACATCATGTCATCAGTCAAAGCTTTACAGGAAGGTACACCGCAGACGAAGCCGATCGCTTTTTGATCGAGATGAGATCTGATTTAGCCAACGGACGACAGTTACTCCAGGACAAAACGCAGACGGCTTGTTTGGTGGTGGCGATCGCTGAGTGGATGAGCCTTTTAGAAACCAAGCGATTTTTGGACGCGCTCAAACTGCTACACATTCCCTTTGGTGGGCTTTTCATCAACCACATCTTGCCCGTTGCCAGCAATCTCGATCAGTTCAGCGAACAACAGCACCTGATCACAAAATTCTTTGACCTAGCGGAATCCGAACCGATCGTCCTCTCCTTTCAGCAGCCTGTTGAACCTGTGGGAGATCAAGCCCTCGATCGGCTAATTAGCCAAATTCAGCCAGCCCAGGTCAAAATTCTCCAGTTAGAATCGCAGCCCACTCATTTTTCTCAACGCCTTTCACCAGGGTTTAGTGACTTCATCACCGAAGGCCGCAAGCTGATTTTAGTTGGCGGCAAAGGAGGGGTGGGCAAAACGACGGTAGCAGCGGCGATCGCATGGGGCATGGCCCAACGACATCCTGATCAAAACATTCGAGTGATCTCGATCGATCCGGCTCACTCTCTGGGAGACGCGCTGGGTACTCAACTAGAACACGCCTCCACACCCCTCACGACTCACTTAAGCGGACAAGAAATCGACTCAAAACAAGTTCTAGAGCAGTTTCGCGAAGAATATCTGTGGGAGCTTGCCGAAATGATGAGTGGCGAGTCTAGCACCTCCGACAGCAGCCTAAAAATCGCCTACAGTCCCGAAGCTTGGCGCAGAATCGTCTCTCAGGCGCTCCCTGGCATCGATGAAATGCTCTCACTCATTACAGTGATGGAACTGCTGGAGTCCAAAGAACAGGACTTGATTGTTCTAGACACGGCTCCTACAGGCCACTTACTGCGTTTCTTAGAAATGCCGACAGCGCTGGGCGATTGGTTGTCCTGGATCTTCAAATTATGGATCAAATATCAAGACGTGCTGGGACGGACAGAATTTATGAATCGGTTACGGAGTCTGCGTCAGCGGGTCATCCAAACCCAAAAGAAACTGCTCAATCCCCAACACACTGAATTTATCGGTGTCTTTCAGAATCAGTCCGCCATCCTCGCCGAAACTGAGAGACTGACCGCATCCTTAATCAAGCTGAAAATCACTCAACGCTACCTGGTCAACAACCGCGCTGAGACAGTCGATCAGAATTTAATCAAACGGTTTCCCAAACAAGCGATCGTCCATTTACCCCAATTACCCCGCTCGATCGCGCCAGTAGAACAGATTTCAGGAGTCGCCAATTTACTATTCTCAGCCTGAAGTTACTCACGACCTGGCAAGCTCGGACTTCTTCAAATGTGAACTTTCATAAAAGGAGGGACGATCGTAGCTCCTATCCAAAACAGCCTACAGCCCTGATGAGGGACTGTTTTCGGGGTAGCTCTTAAGGCAACACCCAGTGACCTTTCTACAAACATTGTGAAAACTCTTTACAAAGCTTAAGAAATGCCCTAATGTATGAGGTGTGGAAAACACCACAACATACATCTCAAAAATCAGTAATTATTCACCATGACGACAACACTACAGAGACGCGAAAGCGCCAACCTGTGG
>NZ_JBJPHU010000127.1:0-18988 GCF_052939515.1 Phormidesmis sp. 146-33 | reverse complement strand
TGGGATGTTACTATTATTCCTGCACAACTGGTACTTTATTTAATTGCAGATCCCTGGGGTGGATTTCCGAAAGTGGTTCAGGCGGTTTTTCCAAACGTGGGGTTGGTCATCGACCGTTTCCATGTGATGAAAGTGGTCAATCAAGACTTGAACAAACTGCGGCGAAAATTGGGGATAACGGATCGAGGCAGTAAGTTTTTACTCCTGCGTCATGGGTCAGACTTAACGACCGAGCAAGTTCTCAAATTGACCTTAGTGTTAGAGCGCTCACCCTGCTTGAGCATTGCCTATCAATTGAAGGAGGGGTTTCGTCAGATTTATGAAACGACTCAAACAGTTAAAAGTGGACGCAATCGGTTTGAAACCTGGCTGAGAACCGCTCAACTGCTGTTTATCGATGCTGCTTCGACCATTCGCAATCATCTCGATAGTATCTGCAACTATTTCTTGAGTCGGACAACCAGCGGTGTGATGGAAGGAATTAACAATCGAATCAAGCTGATTAAGGTCAGGGATATGGATTCTCTAATTTTGATAACTTTCAGGCACGGCTACTCGCTTGCTTCTCGAATTAGGTAAACTTATCACCTCAACTCCAGGAGAGCCGACACAATCCCATTGTTTCACACAGGCTCAGTTGCGCGGGTCGTCCTGCTCCCTTGGCGTTCACCCGCACTTTCTTTGCGTCCAGTTGGGCTTGATTTTCAGCCTGAGTTTGTTTGACCTGTTCGTTCAATTGTTGGAAATCCTCAAAACTGATGCCTAAGAACGATTGAGTTTTTTGGGGGTGAATCTGGATATAATCAAGTAGTTTTTTCATGGAGGGATAGGCGACGAAAACTTCGTTTTACCCTCTTTTTTTAACGCAATTTAATTTCTGGACACGTCTTTTGTTCATAGTACCTCCTTTCATGTGTGAGAGCTTTTATCCGAATCGTTTCTGCGTCAGGTTCAGTGTAAATAACGCCCACAACTCGCTCGTCTAGCATTCCAGTTCCGATCCATCGATCTTCGCCATAATTATCTCGCTCATCAAGCTCAACTGCCATCGGTAGAGCAAAAACTCGATAAGCATCAGCAAAATCGAAGCCATGCTTATCAATATTAATTTCATTTTTCCTCTCATCCCATTCAAAATTCATACATTAGCCAAAAGCTTGAAGGCGTTAAGGGTCGCGGTGATAGCTCGGTGCTGGCTGAACGCGATCGTAGCTTTGGGATGAATCAGCGATCGCACACTTCAAAGTGTGACCACCCCCTGAAATCTTTGCCAAGTGCTAACTCAAACTCACGATGGCACTTGCATGATCGATGCGACCTCATCCCCCAGGCGTGTGAAATCCTTGGGGTTAAACGTCAAAAGCTGCCCTGCTTCAGCCTTCAGAGCAGCCTGAGCAATCACCGCGTCAAAAATTCCACCTCCGACAAGCTTCAATATCACCATCCGTCGAATCGCCTGCTGATACTCGTCAGCAAACAAAGGTACAGGCTCCAAGTAGTCCAATAAATCCGCGCGCTGCTCCGCAGATACCGCAAGGGTCGCAGCTTCTGCCTCATCTGGTAAAACTCTCAAAGGTGGCGGTAAACGAGTCATAACAGAGCAAAGCTCTGCTAGGCTATGCGTCGGAATATATCCCTTCGCCACACCTTGACACGCCATCTCAAGTCGAGACAGAGCAAGATCATGTTTTCATGTTCAATCAACAGTGCTGCAATTAGCACAGAAGTATCATACAAAACGTTCACAAATCAACCTGCTCAATCTGATTTTGAATCCGTTCCTCTCTCATTTCTCCAATCAACGCATCTAAATCAAACCCTTCTAAATCAAGCCCTTCTAATTGCCCCGTTTCAATCACAAGAACTCCTTGCTTGCGATGCAATCTAGGTGAAATCGTTTCATGGTTTGAGCTTGCCACTTGCCTAGATTGATGAGTTGCCGGTGTTGATTGACGCTGCAAGACTCTCAGAATCTCTAAGAGAGTTCGTACAACTTGGTCAGGAGATTTATCAATGGCTTGAATCAGTTCTTCTTTAGGAGTCATCTTTAGGAGTCATCTTTAGGAGTCATCTTTAGGAGTCATCATACTAAAACTGACGGAGGAATTAACTTTATTTTAAACAAGTGGTGCAGAAAATCCATGAAGAATGGGGGATTAAAACCAGTACGCAGACGATTAAGCGCGTCCTGAAGGCAATGCGGATGAGTTGGCATCGCTTCCGACGAGGGGTAGGAGGACAACCCAATGCTGTGGAGTACGAGCACAAACAAGCGGAATTGGAAGTCTCAAAGCAGTTGGAAGATCAAGGCGAATTGGACTTGTACTACTTGGATGAAGTTGGATTTTGCTTAATTCCGAGTATCCCGTATGGGTGGCAAATGATTGGCGAAACCGAAGAGATAGAAAGTCGGCGCAGTCCACGATTGAATATTCTGGGGTGGATGACGCGCACCAATCAACGGCATGGCGATGTCTCGACTCAGAGCATTACAAGTGAGGGGGTGATTGCGTGCATGGATGCTTTCTTTCCAACCGTGAACAAGCACACGGTGATTGTGGTAGACCAAGCTTCGATTCACACGAGCGATGCGATCGCGGACAAGCTAGCGGAGTGGAAGCAGCGCAACATTGAGATTTTTAACTTACCAACCTACTCCCCGCAATTGAATCTGATTGAGATCCTATGGCGGTTTATCAAGTACGAATGGATTGAGTTCAGTGCTTATCGGAATTGGCAAAGCTTAGTTCAGTATGTAGAGAGAGTACTCAAAGAGTTTGGCGAGAACTATGTAATTAATTTTGTTTAACTACTTAACAACCTGTCTGGGATGGCCACCATCAAGAGCTTTACCGCCGAAGACTATGAGCGAGATCGAGTGGCAATTGAGAGTGAAGCCTATCGTCGGAGTAATCGTCGCGCTATTGCGCTGAGTGCTGCTTTTGTGCCTTTGATTCGGTTGATTATTCTCGTTGGATTTACAGCAACGCTCTTTTGGGGTGGAGTCGAGGCGGCGAATGGTCGGCTGTCCGTGGGCACCTACGGCTTTATGGTGTTTATTATTCAACGATTGCTCTGGCCCTTTACTCGACTGGGGCAAACAATGGATCAATATCAACGAGCAATGGCTTCGATCAATCGCGTGATGAATCTGTTGGATACACCGATCGCAATCTCGACGGGCGATCGTCCCTTACCCATTCATCAAGTGCGTGGTGAAGTCAGTCTTGAAAACATTACCTTTGCCTATTCGGGGCGTAGTTCTGCGTTAGAGGATCTATAGCTACAAATTCCCGCTGGGCAAACGATCGCCATCGTCGGGGCAACTAGTTCAGGAAAAAGTACGCTGGTCAAATTGTTGTTGCGCTTTTATGAGGTTCAGCAAGGGCAAATTCTACTCGATGGCATCGACATTCGTGAACTGCGGCTGAGAGACCTGCGACGCTGTATTGGCTGGGTCAGTCAGGAGGTCTTTTTGTTTCACGACACCGTGGCAGAAAACATTGCCTACGGGAGTTTTGACGTGACGCGAGAAGAAGTCATACGATCGGCAAAGTTAGCAGAAGCACACGAATTTATTGCCCAGCTTCCGCAAGGGTACGACACGCTAGTCGGTGAGCGCGGACAAAAGCTCTCCGGAGGACAACGCCAACGATTAGCGATCGCCCGCGCATTGCTCAAAGATCCTCCTATTTTGATTCTGGACGAAGCTACTTCTGCGGTCGATAACGAGACGGAAGCCGCTATCCAGCGATCGCTAGAATACATTACCCAAAATCGAACGACGATAGCGATCGCTCACCGTTTATCTACGATCCGTCATGCTCACTGCATCTATGTGATGGATCAAGGGCGCATTGTTGAGCAAGGAACTCACGAAGCGCTACTAGACCAGCAAGGCATTTACACGGGATTGTGGCAGGTGCAATCGGGGATTCGGTAGGAGCGAGGAGTGAGGAGTGAGGAGTGAGAAGTGAGGAGTTTAAGACTTGCTCTGGTTGTCTTTTGGCTTTCTTGACTAACCAATGTATAGCAGTTCTCAATCAGTTGTAAGAATGTGCAAACGGTGGGTTGTTAGTTCTTAGCGCTTGATTGACGACTTATCGCTTACTGGTCTTTTGTAATCGGGGACTTTTGCTGTGATTCTAGCTTACCGACCAATGTTTAACATTCCGTTGCCGACAAAGACAGCGCCATAAGACTGTGCGGTTGGGTAGGCAGCAATGCTGTATTGATATAGTCCAGCAGAGAGCGGCTTGCGGGGCTTGAAGACAACGGTGATCGGAGTGTTGGATGGCACTGGGGAATTGAACTCAACTAAGACGGTTCCGGTTTCGTCGATCGTCGTGCTTTCGATCCCGATCGCGGCTCCTGGTGCGTCAGAGTTTCCGACAAAGGCGGCTGTCTCCATTGAATTCAAATAAATGGGCGCAACTTCATTGTCTTGCTCAGGCTTGGTGAATGAAAAAGACAGCTTTGTAAACTGACTGCTAGAGCGTTTTGGCAACGTCATCGAAAAGGAATAGCTGTCTTCGCTCACGGCTACCCGATCTTGATTGACGAACGAAGTAGAACGATTTCTCTTTTGTGTCGCTGCACTCCGCTTGGTCGAATTCTGGTTAGCTTGGATGGTTTGTTCTGGGTTGGCCGCAGTCGCTGATGTCGCTAGTAAAGCACTAACGATCGTGAATGTGATTGCATTTCTAATCTGAATCATGGTTACCTCCATAAGGATGTGAGTGTTGGACTTTGGACTTTGAACTTTAGATGCGGAGCAGTCTCAAATCAATTGTGAGAATCTTGAAATAGCACGTTCTTAATGATTCGCTTTTAGCCATTAATTGACAACTTGGCTTGACTCATTAATGCAGGTAGACAATTAATACGCTACTTCGACTCTTTCTAGTTGTTGAGCGACTCTACTTCACAAAAGATATAACCTGACAATCTTGAATCGTACAGTCCACGCCCCCCTCATTCTCAATCTCTACTTCCACCAGACGCAAAGGGGAGCCATTTTACCGTCCTTTACATCGGATAGAAGAGATTTTGAAAATGAGCATGTCTGTACTCATCAGAATTGCCAGGTCAATCAAGTGTGTTGAGTGATTTCGCTGGGTGTGGCAATAGATTCGGCGTGGGGCTTGGACTTTAGATTTTGGACTTTAGAACTTTGGACTCTAGACAATGCCTTCGGTCTAATGTTTAATGTCTTGGGTCTAATGTCTCCGCCGCATCTATCTTGCTAGTTCAGAGAATGGACATTACACAAACTGAATTACGTCTTTGTTGAAGTTGAGGCGATTTTCTCCAGTTGGGAAGCCTGCCTTACCATCGCCATCGCCATCCACATTAGAGTGAATGTTGGAGTAGATATCACCTGCCAAGAAAGCAGCTTGCTCGACAGGAGTCAAGTTAAACTTGCCCGAAATCGTCCCAGACTTAGCATCGGTCGGCGTGTTTGTCAGATAGCGAACAACGGTTGCATCGGCAAAGTCACCGCGAGAATCTCCGGCGGGACTAAAGTGCAGGTGAGTACCCGAAATCGGATTACCTTCTACATCTTTAGGAACTTTCAAGAAGCCATTGATCAGCGCCACTGGGTCAGCCCCATTGAGAATCTTAGCATTGGGGTCAATCTCTTTTTCGCCCTGGCTAAACAGTGGGAACCCATCAAAGTCCTTGTAGCTACCCTTGACGGTGAGAACGCCATTCTTTAACTCGGTATTCATTTCTGAGCTGCCAGGACTGTCAGTTACGAAGGGAAACTCGGAACCGCCAGTTCCTTTAGCTGTCTTCGTCTTAAAGCCATCGTCGCCCACATAGAGGAAGTCATCGCCGCCGCCGCCAATCAAGCGATCGTGCCCTAGTGTCCCGGTGATCTTGCCATCCCCACGCTGAGTCTTAAAGCCTTTTTCTTTGAGTCCTCTGAGACTTTGGTTGGCTTCAACACTGTTTCTAGCAAAGTTTTTCTCGGAGAGATCACCAACCTTGACAAAGGGCAGCGCTGCTAGAATGTGCTCCGTTTTTTTGTCGATCACCAGTGCATTGTTGACCGAGTCGAGGGGTTGGTCTAGTCCCCCTTTACCGGGGTTTTTGCCTTGAGCAATGATGATGTTTTTGGGGTTGAGTCCTGACAAGACAAAGCGATCGTTGGCAGGGTCAAAGTCAAGGACTCGGTTGGTGGTCTCACGTCCCAAGACTACGGTATCTTTGCCTGTACCTGTGGTGATGGTGTTAAAGCCGCCCCCGGTTCCTTGAACCACATCGCTGTCGCCCGACCCGATTACAACGTTGTTACCGCCTTTGGGGTTTAGGACATCCCCTTTTGCGCCCAGGTTGTCAAGAAATGAAGTCTCACGAACGACATTCTTAACATCTAGTCCTCTAGCTGAGGCGACTTTATCTAGCTCAATGTGAGTCTGAAAAGGGCCCACATCTGGCTTGTGGTCGTGGTCATCAGGGGAAGTAGGAATCGTTTGGGCTTCGTCGGGCGCTAGTGCCTGGTTGAGTGCTTTTTCCAGGTTAGCAGCTTCGGGTGAGGAACCTTTTGAAGGGATGGCTAGGTCGGCATTAGGACCCGGTGCAGGAACAAGCCCAGCAGCGCTGGGTTGGTTGTGTTGGGTGTCGTTGTGTAAGGCTTCCATAATCGCTCCTAAAAATTTGAGGAAAGAACTGCAAAGATAAGATCGCTCTCACTCATCTTGAGATGAAAGTGAATCAATCAAATGTTGCAGTGCAAAGAATCAGGTTTGGGAATGGCAAATCAATTTAGCTGGATTGCTGGTGCAAATTTGAGTATGGGGTTAAACGCTTCACAGTTTTACCGTTTTTAGATAACACCCTGCACCAGCCAATTGCCAGAAATCGATCGCGATTCTTGCTCGGTAGAAAACTAGTGGTGACGCAGCTAGAGGCACAAAATTCACTTCGAGAAATTCACTTTTGGAAATAGCAGAGATGATCAATGCAGCTAATCTCTCTACTGGGTAAACGCTGATGAGCTCAAAGTCTTGAAATGCTTGGGCGAAGTGAAGTTTTGATTTTCTAAGCTATGTCTTTGCCCTGCGTCCACTATAACAAACTTTGATCGAATGGCAACCCCAAATCAAATCAATTTTTTAATTAGAACCAGCATTTTTTAAGTTCTAATTAGTAGACGCGACTCAGGCAACGTTTGTATGCGATCGGTTATCTAACTGCTTAAAGAAGCTCAAAGTCATTGAAGTCAGATATCATCGCCATTCTAGAGAACGTAAAACACAAATAAATCCCCAACTTCTTAAGAAATCAAGGATTTTAACATTAGACTTCCTGCACGAATCATAGATGCCCTCCGACTAAAGTCGGGGCTACAAGAACAAAGTGTGCCTTCGCACGCTAAAGAGCGATTTTAACCATTAGTCCACGGAGATGGACTTTGTTCTGATAGCAGCGTTGCCGAAGGCTCTTGCGAAGCTAACACTAATCGCCAGGTATTCTGCTAACCGATCGATTCCACTCGGATTGCTTGATTTCCCAACTAGCGAACAGATTTAATCCCATCAAATGCTTTGGTGATTTCTTCGGTGACATAGCTGATCGGGGCGCGTTGTCTCACTTTAACCATTGCGGTGATGGTCATACCGGGAGTCAGTGAAAAGCGCTGCGATCGGCGATCGAGAAACTGACGTTCTAGCCTCACCTCAACCGGGAAAACAGTGCGAGGATTTTGCTCACTCACCGCCACCGCCTCACTGCCTACCTTGGAGACAATTCCCTTGACAGACCCAAACTCAGTAAACGGATAAGCATCAATGCGGACATCGACAGGCATTCCCATGCGAATATTGGCAATATCAGCATTTGCAACCTGCACTCGCGCCGTCAACGACTCATTGGGCACCACTTGCAACAACGTCTGACCGGGCTGAGTCACTGCTCCCGGAAGCTTGGCCGCCAGGTTAAACACAACGCCATCAGCGGGAGAGCGCAATCCCTGATTTTTGAGGTCGAGTTGAATCTGATTAAGCTGCGAAGTCACTTCGATCATCTGACGCTGGTTGTCTTTGATGATGGTGTCAAACTTAGTGTCTAACTCTGCCAATTGTCGCTGTATATCCTGTTGAGTTTCGTTGAGTACTTTGCCATCTTCGACCCTGCTTTGTAGCTGATTGATCTTGATCTGTTCTCGCTGCAACTCATTTTGAATCAGTTGTTTTTGCAGATCACCCACGCCGACTTCTCGCTGCAATAGCGTCACCTTGGGAATCGCCCCCTGCTCAACTAATGGACGCAACCTGTCCAACAGTTCTTGTTCGCGCTGAAGTTGAAACCGAGTCTGATTGAGTTGGGCTTCAGCTTCCGACACTTTAGATTGCAGCGTCGATCGCTGTAGCTCACTGAGAGAACGGCGATCGCGCAATTGTCGAAGATAGAGATTAAACCGTTGCTGCTGGTCTGGGGCGAGGCTTTTGGGGTTTCCGGTGAGTTGGGCGACGAGTAATAAGCGAGTTTGTACCTGGCTCATCAGTTCGGGGGAAATCTCAATTCTGCTGTTTCCGAGCGATCGTAGGGGTTTTCCTTGTTGAGCCAGTCGCAATACTGCGGTTTCTTTAATCAATCGTCGCCGCTGAAGCAACAATTCTTGTAGTCGGTTAAAGAGTGCGGTTTGATCAAGCTGCATTAACAACTGCCCCTGTTTGACTGCCTCTCCTTCGCGCACCAAGACAGCCGTTACTACGCCTCCCGCTCTCGCCTGGACAATCTGCGACTGCGACTGTGGTTCTAGTTTGCCACTAGCATTGACCACCACATCGACCCGCGCCAACACGGCCCAACCTGTTCCGACGGCGATGCCTAGCAAAATTACCTGTGTTAGTCGCTTTGTCCAGTTTCCAGTAGTTGGTAACCCAGTCGCTTTGGTTTCCAGATCTTGATCAACCTGGTCTTGAAAGGTTCGATAGCGGGTTTGTAGGGCTTCTATGGGAGCAAACAAGCGAGGACGACTCATGGGGATTCTCCAGGGGAATTAGTAGGGGGGAGGGGTTGCCGCTGGCGGCACGCTTCGCGAGAAGGAGGAGGGAGGAGGGATGAGGGATGAAAGAGAAAATTAATTAGAATTGGATGTCATTGAATGATGTGCAGTGTCCACTTTACGAGTTCTCAAAGTCCCTTAGAATTGGGGAGTTGGGGGCAGAAGACGCAAACAACGCGAAAAAAATTCATTAGACTTCCTGCACGAATCATAGATGCCCTCCGACTAAAGTCGGGGCTACAAGAGCAAAGTGTGCCTTCGCACACTAAAGAGGCGATTTTAACCGTTAGTCCACGGAGGTGGACTTTGTTCTGATAGCAGCGTTGCCGAAGGCACTTGCGAAGCTAACCTTAATCGCCAGGTATTCATGCAGGAAGTCTATTGAATGGATGTTCAACTACAACTAGGTTGATTTCTGGTTTTCTCGGCATACTGCTAGATTCTTCTTTCAATTAATTCACCTCACTCCTCACTCCTCACTCCTCACTCCTCACTCCTCACTCCTCACTTCTCACTCCTCCCGCGACTGTTGAGCGTAGAGACAGTAATAAAGCTGACGGCTGGCCATTAGCTCCTGGTGAGTTCCTTGTTCGGCGATGATGCCCGACTGCATAAACAGAATCCAATCTGAACGAGCAATCGTATTCAGGCGATGGGTGATAAAAAAACAAGTGCGACCCGCAAATCGCTCCATGAGATTGTTGCAAACTCGCCGTTCGGTTTCATAGTCCAGAGCGCTGGTGGCTTCGTCAAAAATGAGTAGCCGAGGATTGCGAATGACGACACGGGCGATCGCAACTCGTTGTCGTTGGCCCCCTGAGAGGGCTGCGCCGCGTTCACCAATTTGGGTTTCGTAGCCATCAGGTAGCTGCATGATAAAATCGTGCGCTTCGGCGACTCGTGCGGCTTCGATTACAATGTCGTCGGGCAAATGCTCAAATAAGGCAATGTTGTCGCGGATCGTTCCTTGAAACAGTACGGCATCTTGAGAAACAATCCCAACCTGCGATCGCAAAGAATGTAAATCGATTTTGCACACATCGTAATCGTCAATGGTAATGCTGCCACTGTTGGGCAAATACAGCCGGGGTAATAGCTTCATTAATGTACTTTTACCAGAGCCACTTTGACCGACGATGCCGACAAATGTACCGGGTGCAATGTTGAGACTAATATTCGAGAGTTGTAGTTGACCGGGTTTGAATCCAAAACAAACATCGTGGTATTGAATCTGTCCCGTGATGGGTGGAATCTGAAGCTGTTGTTCTTGAGACAGTTCTTTTTCATCGGGAGCATCTGCAATATCTGCCAGCAGTTCCATTGACAGTGAGGTTTCTTGAAATCGCTGCCAGAGCCGTGATAGTCGGAGAAGTGGGCCCGTCACATAGCCTGTGAGAATCCGAAAGGCAATCAGTCCGCCCAGGGTTAATTCGCCCTTGAGTACCAGATCTGCACCGACCCACAACACTAGCAAACTGCTAACCGTATTCAAAAAGTTGCTGTAGGAGTAGAAAACAGTGTTGATGTTAGAAGTTGTAAAGCCACTGGTGAGATATTGCACATAGCGATCGCGCCAGGTTGCTTCGACCAGAGACTCCATGTGTTGAGATTTGACTGAGGCAATCCCGCCCAACACTTCAACCATATAAGCCTGCACTTTTGCGCCCTGGTCAGCCTTCAGACGCAGTAACTTCTGCTGAATTTTGGACATGAGCAGGGTTGAAACAATCACGATCGGAACCGTGGCCAACACACAAAGCGTCAGACTGGTACTATAGAGCAGCATTACGCCAATGTAGAACACTGAGAACACCACATCCATCACGGTGGTAATCGC
This sequence comes from Phormidesmis sp. 146-33, assembly GCF_052939515.1. Taxonomy (NCBI): domain Bacteria; kingdom Bacillati; phylum Cyanobacteriota; class Cyanophyceae; order Leptolyngbyales; family Leptolyngbyaceae; genus Phormidesmis; species Phormidesmis sp. 146-33. The sequence continues at coordinate 8,135 of NZ_JBJPHU010000127.1, read as the reverse complement.
AGTTTCTGTCATAAATTGACGAATATTTTCTAACTCCAACAGTCGAGACGCTAACTCCCCGACCGGACGCTGCTCAAAAAACTTAAGCGGCAAATGCAGCATGTGACGCACAATCTCAACACCCAGATGCAAATCAATCCGATTAGTGGTGGTGATCAGCATTTGAGTGCGTAAAATCGTCAGCACCCCTTCTAATAGTGCAAATATGACCATCAAGGTGCCAAAAGTAGACATTGCACCTGAGTTGGAATTGATAATCACATTATCGACAACCTGCTGCACCAACAATGGATTTCCCAAACCGAGTAGCTGGATCACCACTGACGACAGCAAAACCTGCACCAAAATGCCTCGCTGCTTGATCACCATCGGCAAAAACCGACTAAAGCCAAATCGCTTAGTTGGTGTACTGGCAAACCGCTCAATCACGATCGCTCGACAGGAACCTGCTTCTCCAGTGGCCCGCTTTAACTTTGTAGGCACTTCGATCGTTAAGCGATCGGACAACTGCTCAGGGGTCAGTCTCACCAATCCTGTCCGAGGGGAACCTAATACAGCCGAGGTCGGTGTCACATCATAAAGCACCGCAAACACATCCCCAAACTGAATTAGGGCAGGTGTTGCTAGTCGATTAATACCGCCACCCGTCGGCGAAAAGTTGACTACTTGAGCATTCAATCCGATCGCTTGAGCAATGCGTGAATACAAATCTACAGGTTCAAATCGATCCAGGGATTGCTGCTTTAAGGTGCGGCGCAAAGAATCAGGACGATAAGGCACTCGCAAGCGATCGCAGACCATGCCAAAACAGGCCACAATATCTTCGATCGGTTCTGGAGCGCGTGACTTCCAAGTGGGATAGCTTTTGTCGTCAGGCGGGGGAACTTCTGGCTTGGTTGAGACAAATGGTTCTAGTTCAGCAGCCGTGCGACTCGGAGCCGTATGGCTGAGTAATTTTGCATGGAGAGAAACGCGATCGATTCCCACCAGCCGTACTGGAAAGCGAGAGGGACGAGATTGTTGTAGCTGGTTGACTTGAGTGATGGGAGTCCCGATCGGCAGATTGAGAAATTCACCACTGCTGACTAACCAGACGCGATCTTTCGACAATTCCAGCGCCTCATCCCAATTCTGAACAATGGCAACCTGCTCCTGGTCAACGTATTGCACCACTTTCTGCAAATTCAGATTAGCAGCAGGATTCCGCATGTGTGACATGGCCTGAGATAGGGTGTCAAACAGTTCTAATACGCTTACTCGCTCCATTAATACAGGCAGCAAATAGCTCAAGGCGAGTGACTCAAACTCATCAGCCGACAGTGCCAGCGTGAGAATCTCATGATCACCTGCTTGAGCAGACATCGCCGCCCGCACCGAACCTGCCCCCACCCGTCGCAGTAAGTTATCCCACCCGACGACAGCTCCGGCTCCCAGAACGGCCAACGTCGGACTTTGCTGAGAGTCAGCCCCCAAAATTCGCACACTTCCCTGAACAATAAAGTGAACTTCGGAAGGCAGTTCTTTAGGCGGATAGATCACTTCTCCCGGCTGGAAGGCACACAACCGTAGCTTAGACGCGATCGCTGCTCGTAAGTCATCCGGCAAATCTTTGAACGGCCACGCCGCAAAAAAATCAGTCAGAAACGATTGCATTTGTTCTTCACGCTGCATCATCGTTGCGAATCCTCAAGTTGTAAACCGGGTAGAGCATTGGACTAATCAATCTAGTATTTCGTTAAGAGAGGGAGGAGGGAGGAGGGAGGAGAAAACTGCTTTCATGGGTTTAGAGATGTTGGTGTCCCTCACTTCATCCCTGATAAACTACTAGACTGCTGCGAGAGAAGGACTCTCTTCGTGGGCTGGTTCTGGCGCTTCGGGTTGTACTGCGATCGCGCCTGGGGTGTTGATCACTTTTTGAACTTGCATTTGCAGCCATTGTGTATAGAGACGATCCATAACAATCGCGCGAGTTGCTTCTGTTAACCGGGCAGAAATAAATCGCTCTAATCGCACGACCCAAAAACGATCGCCCACTTGAATCGGGGGATAAACAATGCCCGTTTGTTGATTGCGAAATAGGGTTACTAGGTCGATCGACAGTCCCGAAAGAGACACTGGGCCGACCCAGCCTCCGGTTTGTTTCTCGCTTCCCAGGGAATGCTGTTGGGCAAGTTGAGCAAACTCTACGCCATCATCTCGAAGCTGAAAATAGACTTCCTGCGCCAGGGCTAGCTCATCGAGTTGAATCAGCGAATACTCAATTTGATCGAGGTCTGACTTGATTCGCAAAAACTCTGACTCTACTTGATCAGCAAATCGAAGTTGCTTAAATTTTTGGCGTTGCCACTCGCGCATCATCACCGTTTGGAAGTATTCCAATGTCACGCCTTTTTGTTGACACCACTCGGTCAAAAACTGCTCAAAATCATCCGGGATGGGCGTATCGCTGACTCCTACTAGCGTGTAGAAGACTTCTTGTTTTAACAACGGCACTTCCTTAAACACTTCATCTAGTAGGACGTGTCCCACCAGTGTTTCTAGAAGCTTGTATTGAACCAAAGCGGAAATAATCTGATCGCCATTCATCAAGCGATAACCAATTTTCAAACAGCTACTCATGGCAGTGTTCCAAACCTTCAAACAAAATACTTTTCGATCGATCCGGAGCGCGTAAGTCAGTAAATCTAGGGAACACGCAGGCTACTTTTGTGAGGTAGCAATTTAAATCAATCCCGTAGTGACACCCAATTCTGTAGCTTAGTTAAGGGAGGTAAATGCTGCTCTGTCTGGAGATCGAGCCTGGGTTGGGTTAAGAAAAGCTCGATCGACACCGTATCTTTATAATACACTGACAGGTTACAACACATATGGCCCTCTGTCTAGGTTAATTAGAACCAATTTTTTGCGTAGTTCCAATTATTTTTTAGCTAAATGATCTCCTAACTGTTGTCTATACAGATTAAATTGCACGCAACCGGACACTGTGGAATGTCTTAAGCAATCTGTAGAAGACCTTAATTAATTAGAACAATCCTCTGATTCAGTAGGTTCTAATTAACGATATTTTGGCACTTTAGTAAAATATATCACATGATAGATGCGGTGCTTTGGTTGCTCGTTCTATTAAAAGCTCCGCTGTCTCTCAGTTTTGCCTCTACTAACTCCTAGAAACATCTTCTTTTACGAAGTATAAAAACTTGAAGCTGACTCAAGAAAGTTCTGAGAATATCAGGTTGGCTAAACGCTTTAGCTTCTTTACGCTTGGTATGAGATGAATTACGCTTCACAGTAAAGTCACGGGTGTAAATTCTTCAAACCAGACCGATCGACGGGCATTAGGTGTTGTCAAACCTGTACTGGATAACCGTTTCACGTTGGTCGTTCATCTTAATTAATCTCAAAAGTTAATCCCTTAACTGGACGCTTTTTGTGAAGTTAGATGATTCTGCTTGCACTGCTCTACCCATGCTGTAAGCAAAATGATCCTGAATGCGTGAATACGATCGCTCAAACACTTTAACGATCTGCACTGTTTCTGACTCTCTAAACAGGACACTCCCTCTCAGATCACTCGCAGCCATTCCTGGCGGGTCACTCAAAGGGATTGTTCCTCACGCTGATTGTCAGCAGGATCGATTGAAAGAGATCTACCAAGCAATTTTGCAGTTAACCAAACCAAAGGAACTCATCATGGCGGATAGCGCTCAGACCGGACTACAGTCAATCTTTACGCTTCTCAACAACCTCACAACCATTAATCGTGGGGCCCCAGGAGTCGCATTCAACGACCTTGCTGCTAACAATGACCTGTTTATTGGTGACCTGACCGACAGTGTTGCTAGAGGACAACAAGGCAATGATTTGCTGCTTGGCAATGTTGGAAACGACTTTCTGATGGGTGACACAGGCGTAGATGGTTTGTTTGGTGGCCCTGATAACGATCAACTCAGAGGTGGCGCTGAAGATGATACGCTCTTTGGAGAAGCGGGCAATGATATATTGGTCGGCGATGCCGGGGTTGATTTCCTCGTCGGTGGCGAAGGAAAAGATCAATTTGTCTACACAGGCGATCCATTTGCAAACGGAGTTGCTACCCCTGCTGGACAAACGGGAATTAATGTTCTAAACAAGCCCGACATCATCTCTGACTTTACGATCGGAGAAGACCAGCTTGCCCTCGGTAAGTTTGATCTCAACCTCGCTAACCTAAACTTCCAACAAGGAAAATCTTCTGAGATTGGGGCTGATGGCAATCTGATTGTGTTGACCGATCCTTTTCCAGCGGCGGGGGCGGCGGCTCGTGCGATCGCTAACAACGACAAAATCACATCCAAGGAAGGCGTTTTTGCCTACTTTAACTCAACCCTCGGACTGACCCGCTTTGCTTACTCTCAAGACTTGGGCGGCGGCGGCAATGTCAGCGTCCTGGCTAACCTCGACAATCAGCGAGGCGATGTGGGGATGGCGAATATTACTAAGTTCACCGCAGCCGACTTTACTCTGGTCTAGACTTGACCCTGGTGTAGACACTCAATGATGAGTCAGAAACTCGATGTTCTGCACTTGTCACTCTAATAGAGCTTCTCATACTCTCTGAACAAGTTTAAGCCTAAACCCCTACTGGAAACTGCTCTCTCGTGGGGGTTTGGCGCTGCAAGTTTCTACCTCACCACTCTAATGCAATGTCGGTTTGATGAAGTTTTTTCGCTCCGTTTTTTGGTGCTTCATCCTCCCAACGCTCAATTCTGAGGAACTTCCGGATTTTCAAGCTCGACGATTCAGACTTAGATTCAGCAATGCCTCGGATTCAAAGCTTGCCTTCCTGATTTCAACGTTATCCTTTGTAAGGGGGATTGGGGAATCTTGCCGATTTTGCTATCCACGACAGGACTTTTCAAACATCCTCTTAAAGTTTTCCAAAGTTGGGAGATTAAGGGGCAGAAGCCCCAAACACCGAAGTCAAGGAACTTTATCGAATTCACCTCAATGCGATACAAAATTACAGAAGTTTTACCTTGGCCTGCAAAGCTAACTGTCAGGCATTTACACAGGTGATTTAATAGAAGTAGTCCCCTCTTTCCCCACGGGCGCATCTCTAAACTGTCGTTCATTCTGCAATTTTTCTAACTATGAACCATCAGGTATTAGAGCCATCGACAGGTGAAGCGATCGCGCTGCCAGCCAAATTGAGCCGTCGGGTGCCGTTTCGTCTTCAGTCTAGCGATCTCAAACTAGTAGCCAGCAGCGGGATGATTGTCTGTTCTGCAATGCTCGCTCATCAAACGTTTCAGGCGACTGTATCACAAGCCAGTCCTCAACCCTGTGAAGGACTCACAAATGTCTCTGGGGCAAATCGCTGTCCACAAGTCGTCGCACAATCTGTCAGCGCCACTCCAGAGCCTCTGCACAACCACCAATGGAGCGATCGCCTCTTTCGGCAGCTACAGGGACAATCAGACGGTCTTCCTGCCCATATGGAGTCAATGTATGCCGATCTCCTCAACGAAGCTCAGTCCGCAGCCAGCCGCGACCAACTTACAGAAGCCGTCAAACTTATTGCGGGCATTCCCAAAAACAGTCGGCACCATGAATTAGCCCAACAGCTTGAGGATGATTGGTCACGAGAGCTAGTGCGTCAGGCGACTACTCGCTTTCAACAAGCCGATGTGATGGCGGCGATGGCGCTCTTAGAGACCATTCCCAACACTAGCCAGTGGCACGATCGCGTCACAGAACTCAGAGACCGCTGGAGTCAGCAAGCTAAAGTGTACGATCGCGCCATTGCCGCAAAGTCCGGCCGAAATTGGCAGGGCGCGATCGACTCGATCAAGCAATTGGAAGGGTCACCGATTTATAACAGTCTTCCGGTGCAGGAGTTGTTGCAGCAAGCGATGACAAAGCTCTATGAGCCAGATGCAACATTGGTGCAAATTGCCGCCGCAGATACACCGATGATGGCGATCGCGCCTCCGGAGATGGTGTCGGTTATGTATTAGGAGAGAAAGGGATGAGGGATGAGGGATGAGGGATGAGGGATGAATTAGAATTCATTGTTCGTCTTGATTCCCTTTTCTAATTGCCGATCCTATGAGTTTTTAAAGTCCCTCAGAATTGGCAGCTTGGGGGCACTGATCATTTGAAGATTCTCACAAACGATTTAGGACTGCTATAGCCGAGAATTTCTTTGTCAGGTAGGTTTAGTCCAGCGCAAATAAATATTCTTAGTCGATTACAAGCGTTAGATTCTCCCTAACACAAGTTGTTAATCGCTTCGTTTGAATCGGCTTCAGTCCCTAAATTCCCCATGCTGAGGGACTTTGAGAAAGAAAGGGTTCTAGAATACAAAGAAACTTCTCAGGGTTTCAAAGTCCTTCACTGGTGGGGAATTTAGGAGACTTCACAAGATTGATAACTTCTCTGCTAGAAATCTCCCAAGTAACCTCAATGTGCGATCGACGGGCGCTACTCAGGTGACGTTGTAGAAAAGTCTGCTCCAAATAGCTTCTTTAGTACGATTAAGGGATCGGTTTGTGGAAGGCTCATGTCAATAAACAGCGAGTGAGCCAGCTTTAACTGCACTGCACTATGCTGTCGCTGACTCTGGGCTTGAGAAACCGCCAAACTCAAATCGTGAAACCACTTCATCAACACAGGCAGCGAGTGTTCTAAAGCAACGGAGGCTCGATCGGGTGAAAATCGCAAAATTCGCCGCTTAAATCGAGCATTCATCAACAGATAGCCCTCAACATCCTGAATCACTTCCCATTTTGACTGTGGCATGGCTTTCTCGCTCCACGCAACCCAGAGCCGCATCCGTTTGAGAAGAGCTTCTACATCACGCCGATCGCTCAGATAAAACGTCAGCGCCTTGGGGGTGGGCAGTTCTAACACACGGCGCAGGGGCACAGGGGCAGAGCGATCAAGGGGAGGGGTGTCGAGGTCACTAGGGAGCGAAGCTGAAACGGTTGGGGGCAGAGGCTCTACAACTGAGGTTTGCGGAGAATGCTCACGTGAGATAGCCAACTCAGGAGAAAGGGTGATGGTTGTGACTTCCCAGCGATAGCGATCGAGCTTGCCCCCTTCATACATACAGGTCGGAAAGGGGTAGGTCTGCTTGGTGATCGGCTGACCCGTCTGGGGATCGAGATACTCCAGATGAAGCTGGATTTCTGGCATGTCGTTTTGCTGCTTAGCAAAGGTGTAATCAGGCGGCGGCGGCTCTAAGCAGATCAGGCGCACCACTTGCGTTACATCAGGATTGTTGCTATCTCGCAGTTGAAAGACATTGTGAGGTGGATTAAAGATCAGGCGCTCTTCAGCATCCAAAAAGTAGGAAAGCGTACAGCCCTGGGGCACATGAAACAAGGTTCCGATATAGCGATCGAGCTTGGGTTTGCGCCGTCTCAGGTAGACAAAGTACTGAGTGGGCTGGTCTAACCCGCGAGCCTGGTAGCTGTAGTCTTTTTTGAGTAACAGTCTTGTATTGTGATCGACGGGAGGGGACGCTGGGGTGACTTGACGATGACGATCGCCAATCTCCCTCAGTCCAAATTCGACGATGGCTTGAATATGAGCGGGTTCAAGCTGAGAAATCAGTCTGCGAATCAACGCAACTTTTGCTTTAGCAGGAAGCTGAACTGCCTGGTCAAGAAGGTCAGTCTGACGTTCAGAATCTTCTTCTGAAGTACCTTCTACCTGGGCGAGTGCAATCTGAAGCAGTCCTTCAGCCGTCTCAACTTCTGGCACGATCGTCGCTTGAATCAGCCGCTCATCGACACCCAAAGGGGGAACTTCACGACTCATATTAAAGGTGAATGAATGTGGAACCTACACACCACGGAGCGATTAATGAAAACAACTTAGCATATCTAAGCCAATTCACTGTCGTAGGCTCATTGTATCCTAAAGCTCTCTCAATCTAAAAACCCTACGTAAAAGATTGGACAAAGCTATACAGTGATTTATTAAGACTTGATAGAGACACGACGGTTTGCAAGAAAACTCCAAAAAAATGTTGACATTTCATCACTTTTGAGGACATTAGAGCTTAGACAAGAGCCATTGGAGATCACGCAAATTCTCGGGTCTACCGGAAGCTATATGCTAATGTGTTGTAAAATACTTTTTGTCACTTA
>NZ_JBJPHU010000126.1:0-19387 GCF_052939515.1 Phormidesmis sp. 146-33 | reverse complement strand
ATGAGGGATGAGGGATGAGGGATGAGGGATGAGGGATGAGGGATGAGGGATGACGTGGAGACATCTAAGTTGCCGGAGATGTCTGATTTGTGGCGTGAGACGTTGGGGTGGCAGCCTGATGTAAGCCAACAAGAGCAGTTTCAGCGCTTTTATGAGTTGATTTTGACGGCGAATCAGCAGTTTAATTTGACACGGATCACAGCGCCTTCAGAATTTTGGGAAAAACATTTGTGGGACTCGCTGGTGGGTGTTGCTCAGTTTCTGGGTGGGACTTCTACAGGGTTTGACGTGATCGATATTGGTACGGGGGCCGGGTTTCCGGGGGTGCCGATCGCGATCGTTCGTCCTGATTGGCATCTGACGCTGCTCGACTCGACGCGCAAAAAAATTACGTTTGTCCAGGAGAGTGTCAAAACTTTGGGATTGGAGAACGTGAATGTGTGGGTCGATCGGGCTGAACAAGTCGGACAACTTCGCCAACATCGAGAACACTACGATTTAGCCTTGATTCGGGCGGTGGCTTCCGCTTCGGTGTGTGCAGAATATACGTTGCCGCTTCTAAAATTGGGAGGACTAGCCGTTCTCTATCGCGGTCAGTGGACAGAAGAAGAGGCTGAAAATTTGCAGGTCGCCGTGGAACAGTTAGGAGGAGCGATCGAGCCTTCTGAAAAGCTGCTCACGCCGTTGACTCAGAGTGTCCGTCACTGTCTCTACCTGCGAAAAGTCGCCCCTACTTCGGCCAGCTTCCCTCGTGCTACGGGCATTCCGACGCAAACGCCGCTGTGAGTGAGGGGTGAGGCGTGAATTCGGTGAAGTTCTTTTGCTTCGCTGTTCAGCCCTTCTGCCCCCAATCTGCCAATACCTAATCTGCCAATACTTTGAAGCACAGATTAAAACTTCGGCGTTGCTGATCGGAGAGATGAATCTGTGGGAAGTGTCCATCTTTTCGCCCCCTAAATCCCCCAAAATTGGGGGACTTTGAACCTTGGGGTTCCCGCCGCTTTGGGGCAATTCATCCCTTGATTCAGCAACGCCAAAACTTCTTCTGTCTCATCCCTCATCCCTCCTCGCGAAGCGGATTACCCCCAAAGGGGAACAGATCATCGAAGTTCTCCCTCATCCCTTCCGCCCGCTCTCTCTGCTGAAACTCTGTCCAAGAGCTTGTCAGATCATCGGGAGCCGGGTGTCTTGTATCGTAAATCGCGATTACATTGGTGAGTTCACGACCTGCGGGACGCAAAATCCGACCGCCGTGGGCCAACCCTACCGAGGAGCCACCGTCTAGATTCATCGCTTCGTGACAGCCGATCGCTTGCATAATTGCCGCTTCTTTTTTGAGCGAAACTGGAGTCAGGAAGGTGACTAAAAAAAGCCGTTTGCCTCGTTCTGGAAAGCCGATCGCCGATCGTACAGCGACTCCCATCACATTTGGGTCGGTAAATCCTTCTCGTTTGGGGTTGACCGAGATTTTGCCTTTTTTGAGCAGTCTTGGCCCTGCTGTTAGCGAAAACCAGTGCTGATCCCAGGTTGGTTTGCCTTCGACTCTGGCGGTGATCATTTCAGGTCGATTGCCCGATCGCAGTCCGAGGGTTGTTCCATAATTTTCCCAGGGGCTGTACTTGAGAAACCTGCCGCCAGATACTAAGTTGCCCATGACTCGCTTTTGAGCGTCGGTGCTAAAAAAGGTGCCGCTGGCGGTGATTGCGGCTTGCTGACGGCGCACTAGTCCGATAAACGGCTCATCACCCTGGGTCGATCGCGCACTGTTGGCTTGTTTAGCACGATTGGCTAAACCCACGCTGATAAAAGTTTTGGGATCAGTCAGATCTACGATCGTAATATAAAGCGGAACGCCAGCAATCTTGCGCTGAACGACAGAAATCGGTCGAGCGACAGGGGGAACGGGAGCAGGTTCTTCGGTGGTTTTGAGCGGCGGCGCTGGGAGAATCAGGATGTTGGCAGGAAGCAGCGAACTTAGCAAAAGGGTAGACCCCGTTGCGATCGACACACTGCCCAAGAAAGTGGATAGCCATTGAACGGCTCGTCGTCTACGATCAGATTTGATTCGACTCAGCATTAACGCTTTCTGAAACGCTCTGTTGATCATGCCTTGCTTCTTTAATCGCTCGAAGTCTATTAAAAAGATTTAACGGTTGTTCACAAAATCTTACTCAGGGAGGATGACACCTTTGTAAATTTTGAAATTCCGTCCATTAGACTCTTCAATTAGTGAGCAAACAATCCCGATAAGGCTGCTTTTTTGTAACAAAATTTACAATAATTAGCGATCGCCCTAATTCCAGCGCGGATTTGATAAAGGTGTTTCGCTTCGTTTTTGAGCGCTTTTACCCTGCCAATTCTGGGAGACTGCCGGACATCTTCAAAGGTTGGAAATTTAGTGTGAAAATTGATTGAAAAGTGCAATGTTCTGTCCGATTTCTAACGGCGCAGCTTCAATAGTTCTTGGGGCGAAGCTAATAGCTTGATCTTGGCAAAAAGAATTTCTTGATCAGCATTCAATACAAACTGCCAGCCAACATTCACCCCAAATAACGGGGTTTGCACCTTGCCATTTACTTGAACTTCTGTACAGCCATCTTCTAAACTCAGCGTAGTCCCTTGCTGGGATTGAAGAATCATTCCTTTAGCCTCGGTTTGCAGATATTGAGCGATCGCTTCCCGCCCCTCAATTGGCGACTCAAATGGCGGTTTCATAGCTCCATTGATTGCAAACAAACCACTCGTTTTCTCAAAGTCACCTGAGTTTAACGTCTCAAAATAGGCCACGATCGTAGGGTTGGCAATGCCTTCTATCTTGAGCGTTGTCGAGTCAGTGACATTCATGGCAAAAGTATCAATTCGCTTCACCCCTCACCTTATGCAAAAAAGTAAGCGTTGTCCTGACTCTCAAGAGATATTTTGGGAAGAAAAATGAGCCAAGAATTAACTCAAAAAATTAAGCAAAAAGCCTTGGAATTGGGATTTCACAAAGTTGGAATTGTGCGTATTGATGAAGTCACAAATCAGCAGTCTGTAGAATCGCTGCAATCCTGGTTAGAGCAGGGCTATCAGGCAGAAATGGCGTGGATGGCTAATCCCAAACGGCAAAATATTCAACTCGTGATGCCGGAAGTGCGATCGCTGGTCTGTGTGGCGCTCAATTATTACACGGGGCACGATCGACCCAATGGTGAGGAATATGCCAAAATTTCTCGCTATGGTTGGGGACGCGACTATCACAAAGTCCTCCATAAAAAATTGAAGGTGCTTTCTCTGTGGCTCGAAGCTCAAGGAGACGGAATTCAGTCCCGATTTTATGCAGACACGGGCCCGGTTCAAGATAAAGTCTGGGCGCAACAGGCAGGACTTGGCTGGATCGCCAAAAATGGCAACGTGATCACGCGAGACTATGGTTCCTGGGTGTTTCTCGGTGAGGTGTTGACGAATGCAGAATTAGTGAGCGATCGACCTCACACCCAGCATTGTGGAACTTGTACCCGTTGCATTCAAGCTTGTCCTACGCAGGCAATCACTCAGCCATTCGTTGTGGATGCTAATCGGTGTATTGCTTACCATACGATTGAGAATCGTTCTGAGATTCCGGCTCCCGTTGCTGATCAGCTTCAAGGATGGGTCGCAGGCTGTGATATTTGTCAGGATGTCTGCCCCTGGAATCAGCGCTTTGCTCAAGAAACCGATGTTCCTGACTTTCAACCTTATCCGTGGAACATTGCCCCGACGCTGAATGAGATCGCAAATTTGTCGGATGAGGAGTACGATCGACGCTTTCCAGCCTCTGCCCTACGCAGAATTAAGCCTGCCATGATGCGCCGAAATGCCAGAGCAACTCTCGAAAGCAACCAATCACGCGAAGGAGTTTGAACCACAGATTTGGTCTGAAAGTCCCCCAGAAGTGGCAGCTTGGGGGGCAGAAGCGCAGAACATCGAAGCAAAAAAACGTTATCGAACTAACGTTAGCCTTAATCGCCAAGAACCCATCCGAATCGTTTTCTCTCTGCCAAAGTCTGTCAAATTTTGCTACACCAAAGCTGTAGAGATCATTCAAGGATGCAGCAATGGTACTTCCAGATGAGTCCGCACCCCATTTGAGCCGACGCAAAATTCTTCATTTAGCGGGGTTAGCGGCGGGGGCTGCGACTTTTCCGACTGCTTGTCGATCGCTCACCGCAAATTCTCAGTCTGATGATCTTGTGGCAGATGCTCAGGCAGCAAATCCTATTCCTTCTAGTACAGGTCAAACTAGCCGAGTTGTCTTGATCAAAACGACCGATCGCGTCGCTGGAATTCGCAAAGCGATCGACCTTCTACAGCCGGATCACATGGCGGGCAAAACAGTCTTTCTCAAACCGAACTACAACACCGCTGATCCGGCACCTGCTGCCACAGATACTCGCCTGCTCGAAGCGTTAATTCAAGAATTGCAGGCCGCCAAAGTGGGGCAAATTACGATCGGAGATCGCAGTGGGATGGCTGACACTCGGCAAGCAATGACCAGCAAAGGCGTGTTTCGGCTGGCTGACCGCTATGGGGTGAAAGCGATCGTTTTGGATGAATTGGGCGCTGCGGATTGGCAATCTTTTCCGGCTCAAGACACCCATTGGAGTCGAGGATTTGCTGTTGCCCGTCCGATTCTCAATGCAGGCGCAATCATCAATACCTGCTGTCTAAAAACCCATCGTTTTGGTGGACACTTTACCCTGTCGCTCAAAAACAGTGTCGGTATGGTGGCCAAATACGTTCCGGGAAACTCGTACAACTACATGAGTGAGCTACATGCTTCGCCACACCAACGGTTGATGATTGCCGAAATTAATAAAGTCTATCAGCCTGCACTCGTGTTATTGGATGGCGTTGAAGCTTTGGTGAATGGCGGGCCAGAAGCTGGAAAGCAAGTGAAATCAAATGTGATCTTAGCAGGAACCGATCGCGTTGCGGTGGATGTGGTTGGCATTGCAATCTTACGATCGTTGGGCACGACTGAAGCCGTTTCTCGCGGCTCGATTTGGCAACTCGAACAGATTCGCCGAGCGGTCGAGTTAGGATTGGGAGCCACCCGCGCCGAACAGATTGAGATTATCACGGCTGACAGTGCTGGACGAGGGATGGCTGATCAAATTCGTAAACTGATTACGGCTTGAAGCCTTTCTACAGGATAGGGTGTCTGCGGATTGTGGATTTAACAAAACTGACCCTTGCCCAGGGAGTAAAAGTCTTTCAGTGCTTTGGTTTCAAGTTCTGCTGAGGATCACGCTTTGAGGTGTACCTTTTCTACTACTTAAGATAGTCCAACGTCTACCTGGAGCAAGATTCAACTAGGCAAGAAAATGCAGTAGAGATAGAGAGTTAAATCTTACGGAGATTGTATCTAGTGAAACTGAATTATTTTGGGAACCAAGTTCTTACTGCAGGACGCTGGCTGGCGACGAGTCTGTTTTGTGTGGCTACTGTCGCTTTTGTATGGCTGGGTGGCTTTTCTTTGAGTGTTCCAGCGATCGCCAGTCCAACCACGAGCTTGATTGCAGCAGATCTAGGCGACCAGATCAAAGGGGCAGCCGATGACGTTCGGGCAGGCTCTAAGGATCTGATCAGAGACACCGAAGGTAAAGTTAAGAAAACTGCTAACAAGAACGCTGCTAAAGTCGATCGCGCGGATGAAGATGGGGGTGCTGCCGAAACGAAAGCAAAGCGCGACAAGTCTCGAATCGAAAAAAGAGCGAGTGAAGATGCAGAGCGCACTGAGACAGCCGTTGATAAGTCGATGAATGCTGTCAAAGGTGCCGTTGACAATATCAAGGATGCCTTTGGTAAATAGAGAATAGAATTTCTCAGGGTTAGTGAGTACGACTTCATTATCTGCATATAAACTTGCATATGAACATAGGGGTTCTTGAATAAGTAATCTTGAAACCCTTGTTTAGCTTGGTCTTATATCCAGAGAGAATGCCTACTCACTGGGAAATCTTTATCCGGGATGGATTACAGTCTGTCCCGGATTTGTTGTTTGGGGGATTGCTTTGAGAATAAGTGGGCGACCCCTTGCGGGTAACTCGAAGAGATCGCTCTCATCTACTTTCCTTGCTTAAGCCATCCTTCTATTGCAGGCAGCAACTTCTCTGACAGTTGTTTTGGCTGCGAATACAACCTGTTTTTGCGTAGCGCTGTCCATGCTTGCGTACAGTAGGATAAGCCAACAGTTGTAGGGGAATTCCAGTTAGTTTCCAGGTCAGCCGACCCAAAGCATGTAGGACATCCCAAGCTTCTTCTAAACTAGGTTTTGCAACTAGCTCACTTAACTCTGCCTTCAGTGCTTGACCTTGAGATTGTAAGGTTGGAGGATGACACAAATCGTAGGCTATCATTCCGGCTTGATAGTGCTTGAGGATTTGAAATTCATTCACGCTGATCTGTCCTTTGTATCAACTTTGGATAGAGATTAAGGAATCCATTTAATCATCCAGCGAAGTCAGCGCAAATTTGGAAGGCGGCTGGTCGATGCGGGCAGAGGTGGCTAACTTTTGCATAAACTCTTGGGCGAGTGAGACAAAGGCTTTAGAACCTGCTGTGCCAGGATTGGATAGGACGACAGGCGTAAATGTATCTACCGCTTTTGACACATTGACATCAGGTGGAATGCGCGTTTTGAACAATTTTGCTTCGCTAAAGTCCTCGTTTAGTCGCTTCATAACTTGCCCATAATAGCGGCTCGAAAACACGTTTCCAGAGAGTGAAAAGGCAATTCCTAACAGATTTGGGCCGCCGGGTGTGTCTTCTTTATGAGTTTCCTTGAGTTTGACGATGCGTCTTTCTAGAAGTTGAATGCCAATCAGCGACAATGGCTCTGGTTTTGCAGGAATTAGATAAAAATTACTGGCTAACAAGGCGCTACGAGTCATCAAATTATATCCAGGCGCACAGTCTAAAATAATCAGATCGTAGTTTTTGGCGATCGGCTGCAAAATACTCTGAATTAACGTCTTCTCAAAAGTATTCCAGGTCGTTTCAAAGTTGACTTGTCCCTGGTGCATTGCTTTGCGGTGAAGCATTTCTGACACCAAATATTCATCATAGAGATCAATATCTCCCGGCAACAAGTCCAACCCTTTGACATTGCAGACATAAGAGCGAACGGCTTCAGAAACCGTCGTCGTTAGCTGAGGATCAGAGAGAATCGATCGCTTAATCAGTTGTCTCAATGTCCGTTTTTCGTTGCGAATCTTTGCAAAATCGGCGGGTGTCATCAAGCTCAAAGTCGCGCTGATTTGCGTATCGAGATCGACGATCAAAACTCGTTTGCCGTGATTTTTTGCAAGGCAAGTTGCCAGATTGACGGTGAGCGTTGTTTTGCCCACTCCACCTTTCATATTTGCAGTTGCAATCACAAACGTCATGACCTGATTCCTCTGAGTAACGATGCCTACAATTTTCCGGCAGTTAGGCACTTAAATATAGTCCCTAGAAGTTACGGAGATCAAACGAATTTGAAAAAAATCTGATCGTCTTGTGTTTTAAGGATTTCTAATACCAAATTAATCTGTTAATGTTATTGACCCTTCGCCCCCTAAATCCCCAGTCTGGAGGACTTTGAGAATCCGAGACTTCTTTGGCTTGAAGTCCTTCACCAGTGGGAGATTTAGGTTGCTCTCCAAGATCTGTAGCACTCAAAGATCAATTTGGTATAACTTCAATTAGAGCGAATTGGAGCGCGATCGAGCATTTCAACCGCAATTTTATAAGCGTCTTAGGGAGGATGCTTGGAGGACTTAATTGGGCGATCGGGAGCTAAAAGTAGAAACTTTGTTCTATAAATCCCGGTGGGTGAAAGGTTTGGCGTTGGCTCCCGTATAGGTGGCGGCGATTTGACCATTGCCCACAAGTTGATATTTGTAGGTGACGAGTCCTTCTAGCCCAACGGGGCCACGAGGCGGCATTTTTTGGGTACTGATGCCCACTTCTGCCCCAAATCCATAGCGAAACCCATCCGCAAAGCGCGTCGAACAGTTGTGATAGACCCCCGCCGCATCTACCTGAGCCAAAAAGGTTTGAGCAGATATGGGATCTTCGGTAGCGATGGCTTCGGTATGCCGTGAGCCGTAGGTATTGATGTGATCGATCGCTTGTTCCAATGAGTCTACAATTTTGATGGCTAAAGTTAAATCACTGTATTCCGTTATCCAATCGGCTTCCGTTGTCGGGGCGATGTTGAGAATTTCGCGAGTTCGTTCGTCTCCTCGTAGTTCGACGTTTTTTGCTTGCAGTGTCGAAACTGCTGTCAACAGAAATTCTGAAGCGATCGTCTGATGAATTAATAGAGTCTCAATGGCGTTGCAGGCTGCGGGATAGTGTGTTTTAGAATCAATCATAATCTTGATCGCGTTCTCGATATTGGCAGAGCGATCGACGTATAAATGACAGATTCCGTCAGCGTGTCCCAAAACGGGAATTCTTGTATTATCTTGCACAAACTGCACAAACGCATTCGATCCTCTAGGAATAATCAAGTCTACAAACTGATCGAGTTTGAGTAACGCCAGCGTTTCTTCTCGTGTAGTGAGAAGTTGAACAACGGATGGATCAATCTCTGTCTGCGCCAATCCCTGATGAATCGCTTTGACCAATGCTTCGCACGATCGGACTGCTTCTTTGCCGCCCTTGAGAATCACACCATTTCCAGACTTGATCGCCAGACTCGAAATCTGCATCACCGCATCCGGCCGCGCCTCAAAAATCACGCCCAACACCCCCAACGGACAGATGACCCGCTTGAGAATTAGCCCCTCATCTAGCTCACGGTGAATCTGCACCTCACCAACCGGATCAGGCAGCTTGCCCACATCTCGAACGCCCGCGATCGCTCCCCGCAGTTTCGCCTCATCTAACTTCAATCGCGCATACAAAGCTGGAGCAATTCCCGCAGTTTTGGCCGCTTCACAGTCGGCCGCGTTGGCAGCCAAAATTTCAGTCTGGTTCGCTTCTAGGGCATCTGCAATGGCGGCGATCGCTCGATTTTTGACCTCCGTCGATCGCGTTCCCAAATCACGGGCAGCAGTGCGAGTGTGTTGTGCAAGATCGGTCAGTGAGGAAGCAACTTGGGAAGTCATAGCCAGAAGGAAAGGATTGCGATACTCTCAGCTTAGTATAGAGAATCCGGCGATTTTTCCGATGATTTTAAGATTTGTAAGAAAGATCGGTGATCGGTTGCTGTTAGCAGTCTGCACCCGGACTAATAGAACTGACTGGCTCTATGCACTGCTGCTTTTGGGGTTGTATAGCCTGATCTACTTACCGATGGGGTTTGTTAGTGGGTTTCTCAAGTTTGAGCCGAGATGGGATGCGCTGCTGAAAGTGACGATCGGAGCTTTTATCTCGCCTGGTTTGACCGAAGAATCTGTGTTTCGAGTGTTGCTGATTCCCCATCGGTCTGAACCTGTACTGCCTTACATGCGCTGGGTTTGGACAATTTTAAGCTGGCTGGCATTTGTGATTTATCATCCGCTCAATCCAGGGGGGCGACCGTTCTTCAGCAGTCCAATTTTTCTACTTGGGGCAGGGCTGTTGGGCATGATTTGCACCTCTTCTTATCTTCGCAGCGGCTCACTCTGGATTCCAGTCATTTTGCATTGGTTAATTGTTGTAGTCTGGTTAGTCATGTTAGGTGGACTAGAAAAGTTTACGAGTGGGTGAAGTTGCATTCATCGCTTAATTGCATACATAACATTCAATGATCTTGCATGGGTTGTCGCTCTTGAATTCTCTGTAAATGGAGAACTTTGAACTAAAGATTTTGATCTTGTCCAGAAGTCACCCAGAATTGGGGGGTTGGGGGGCAGAAGCACCAGACAACGTAGTGAAAGATTTTGTCAAATCTATATCAACTTATCCAGTCCGATCGCATTCGGTAAGATGGCCTTGGGCAACATTCCATGCACGCCTTTTTGAGGACTGTTAACCACCTGAGTAATCTGAAAATTGACCGCCAAACTACATAACACATAAGCCTCTTCTGCACTGATGCCGACAAAGCGTTCGATAAAGTCAATCATCTGGTGCAGCGCCATCTCGAAGGCTCCATCTAGCGTGGAGCCAAAGCCCATTGTGATCCAATCCGTTGGCGTTTGGGCGATCGGCACCGTCAGCTTCAAATCTTTGCGAACTGTGAGTTGGATGGTGCCATTCATTGAGGTTTCGATCGCCGTTACATTGACTTCGCCATCTCCCTGGACTGAGTGACCATCGCCGATCGAAAACAACGCCCCTTTGAGAAACACAGGCAAAAAGACGCGAGAACCTGCTTGCAACTGACGATTATCCAGATTGCCCCCATAGACACCGGGCGGAATCGACGATCGCTGCTCTTCATCTGTCGCCACACCAAGAATTCCAAAAAACGGTCGGAGCGGAATCGTCACCCCACTATCTACAGGAAACTCCGTTACGCCCTTCTCTAAATCCAATGGAATAAACCGTAAGGCCGCTTCTGTAAACCGCTCTGGCAAAGCACCCCAACCCGGACGAATCGCATTAAACCCCACAGGCAAACTGGGCGCGATCGCCTCCAACTTCACCTCTAGCACGTCCCCCGGTTCAGCCTCCTCGACATAAATCGGGCCAGTTAATAGATGTGGGCCAACGCCAACCTTGCGATCGCTCCCCAAGTTCTCACAAATTTCTCGAAAGGCAGGCGGTACAAACTCAGGCGGCGCTTTGTCAGCCACATTAAAGCCAGAAAACGTCTCGACCTGAATGCGATCGCCCGATTTGACGACTAGTGCAGGCTTGAGCGTTGCAGAAAAGCCACCGAGATGTACCGTGTCACAGGTTGCAGCTAAAAAGTGATCAGTCATTTGAGAAATCATCGTAGAATTTTCAGTAATCAACGATCGCTGAGAGGTATCTAGCCCCGAACCTGGTTAGAAAGGTTGGCTTCTATTCTGGCAGACTGACCGACCTCTAGAGTGTTCACACATACTTTTTGAAAAACGGGTGCCTATTCATGACTGCTACATTAACGATCGTTCAAGATACCTGGCTCACACTTACTCAATCACAAAGTACCGATCTGCCTGATAATCAAAAACATCACGTTTTGGCAGGTGAAATTTTTACATTACTCAGTTATGAGGTTATGGGGGATTTTATGCGTGTGACATTGGATCACGATCGCCTCAGTGAATCCAATCCATTCAACAAAATCCCCATCTGGTATGTGAATTGGGCTGATGTCAGAATTATCCAAAACTCGCCAGTTCGCCTCGCTTCCTTCTCTAACAAAAACTCTAACAGGGTGAGTAGCCAGACTCTGGTTTTTGCAAAAAAGGATACTGATACGCCCGTTAAAAACACTCGTCCATGAAACGGGCTTCAACCTAAATCAATGCTCAACTTAGGAGAGAACGTAATGGTTCTGATGTTGACGATCGTTAAAGATACCTGGCTAAAAATCAGTCAAGCTCAGAGCGCAGATCTCGCTGATAACCAAAAGCATTTCGTTGCTGCGGGCAAGCAGTTTGCGCTGTTGGACTGTCATCAAGAAGACAATCACCTCTGGATTGTGCTCAGTCAAGACGCTGCCCAGCAATTCTCAGGACAAAGTACCTGGTATGCCTATGTTCCAGACGTGCAGGTGTCACAAGATGAAGAAATCTTTGAACCTCCCAGGGTTGCGGCAATGAGAAAGGATACTGGTACACCTTCTAACAACCCTGTTAAACCTAAACCCCCTAAACGAAAACCTTAACCCCAATCCAAGATCAGATTAGGAGAAAAAGCAATGGCTCTGATGTTGACGATCGCTCAAGATACCTGGCTCACACTCAATAAACCGCAAGATACAGATTTGCCTGATGATCACAAACATCGCGCGCTTGCAGGCGAAACCTTTCCGTTATTGAGTCATGAGGTGGATGCAGACTTTTTTGTCGTTACGTTGGATGGCGATCGTCTTGGTCAACCCAGTCCATTTGGCGAAAATCTTACCTGGTATGTGAATGCGGCTGATGTCAAAATCGTCAAAGGCTCACCAGTTCAATTCGCATCCTTCTTGAGCGGCTTTCGTGGAATTGTTGCAAAGTTCTTGCCCAAAAAGCCCGATACTGATACACCCTAAATCCTCCACCAGTACGGGACTTTGAACTAAAAATCTTGCCTGAAAGTCCCCCAGAATAGCCAGCTTGGGGGGCAGAAGCGCTCAAGAACGAAGCAAAAACTTGATCGAATTCACGTCAGCAGAGGTCTTCTACTTTGCATTCTGCATCTTGCACTATTCACTATCTCAGGGCTGCATGAATACCATTGACGCTACTGTTTCTGATTCTGATTACACAATCAATCCAGATATTTTTGTTTCCTATTCGCGTCGCAATCTAGAATTTGTTTCTCGTCTGTGTAATGCGCTCAAAGATCGAGAGCGATCGCTCTGGGTCGATTGGCAAGATATTCCCCCGACTGCTGACTGGCGACAAGAAATTCAGTTGGGCATTCTCAATGCAGATACATTTTTGTTTGTTCTCAGTCCCGATGCGATCACTTCTCCCGAATGTCAGAAAGAGCTTAACTATGCAATTGAGCAACACAAACGATTGCTGCCGATCGTCTGTCAAGAAGTCAATCCGGCTGAAACCCATCCGCAAATCGCTGCCCTCAACTGGATTTTTTTTCGAGAACAGGACAACTTTAATCATGCTCTAGAGAAGCTACTCCGGGCACTCGACGATGACTTGGACTACATTCAAGGACACACTCGACTGCTGATTCGCGCAAATGAGTGGCAAACAAGCGATCGTGACAATAGCCTCTTACTTTCTGGCAAAAGTCTCGAAGCCGTTGAACATTGGATGGTGCAGGGGGCTGACAAAACGCCTCGACCTTCACAACTGCAATTGGAATATGTGGCGGCAAGTCGGCTATCTGAGAAGAATCGTCAACGCGGTTTGCTCACAGGAGTCTCGATCGCTCTGGTTGGCATTTCTGCCCTAGGATTGTTTGCCTTTGAGCAATACCGCACCGCCGAGAAAAACCGCAAACTCGCAGTCACAGGCGAAATTAAGGCGCTCAGTGCTTCCTCAAATGCTCAATTCACCATTCAGCAAGAATTTCAGGCATTGATCGATGGACTCAGGTCAGCGAGACTTCTCAAACAAGCCAATTGGGTCGAAGCCAACACACGGCTAGATGTCATGTCCACGCTAGGAAAAGCAATCTATCACATCAAAGAACGCAATCGACTAGAAGGGCATACTCGCTGGGTTCGTCGCACCCGATTTAGCCCCGATGGAACTATCATCGCCTCTGCCAGTGGAGACGGCACGATCAAACTTTGGCGCTCTGACGGCAGCTTATTGCAAACTCTGAAAGGGCACACAGACGGCATTTACGACCTGAGCTTTAGCCCTGATGGACAAACGATCGTCTCTGCCAGTCTCGATCGCACCCTCAAACTCTGGAAGCTAGACGGAACAGCAATCGCCACCTTTAAAGGGCACAAGGGTAAAGTCAGAGCCGTAAGTTTCAGTCCGGATGGGCAAACGATCGCCTCCGGTGGAGATGATAGAACAATCAAACTCTGGAAACCAGACGGCACTTTGATCAAAACCCTCACCGGGCATCAACGAGAAATCTATGGCGTGAGTTTTAGCCCCGATGGAACGACGATCGCCTCCGCCAGCATCGATCGCACCGTCAAACTCTGGAAGCGAGACGGCAAGTTGATTAAAACCCTCACCGAACATAGGGATTCTGTTTCGGAAGCTGTTTTCAGTCCAGACGGACAAACGATCGCCTCCGCCAGTTTAGATGGCACCGTCAAACTCTGGAAGCGAGACGGCAAGTTGATCAAAACCCTGCCACAAGAAAGTGGGGCTGTCTACGGCGTTGCTTTTAGCCCGGATGGACAGACGATCGTTGCCGCCTACGCCAACAAAACCGCAATCCTGTGGAAACCAGATGGTACCAAAATCGCAACTCTAGTCGGACACAGCAGCCTGGTCAATGGCGTGAGTTTTAGTCCAGATGGAAAAACGATCGCTTCCGCTAGTCAAGACCAAACCGTGAAACTGTGGCATCAAACCAACTCGCTGATGAGCGTTTTTGTCGGTCACACAGCCGAAGCTAATAGCGTCAGTTTTAGTCCAGATAGACAGCTTGTAGCCTCTGCCAGCAGCGACACCACCATTAAGCTTTGGAAGCCGAACGGTAGCTTAGTCAAAACGCTCACAGGACACACTGATGAAGTCTACTCAGTTAGCTTTAGTCGCGATGGTCAAAGGCTAGCATCCGCAGGTGCAGACAACACGGTTAGGCTGTGGAAACGAGATGGAACGTCGATCGCCACTTTCAAAGGACACCAGGATGCGATTAGTGAAGTGAGTTTTAGCCCGGATGGACAAACGATCGCCTCCGCCAGCATTGATAAAACCGTCAAACTCTGGAAACGAGACGGCTCCTCAAAAAACCTATCCGGTCATACCGATGCGGTGTTTGGCGTGAGTTTTAGTCCCGATGGACGAATGATTGCTTCTGCCAGTGGCGACAAAACCATCAAACTCTGGAAACCAGACGGCACCTTAATCAACACCCTCAAAGGACACACCGCCAGCGTCAAAAGCGTCAGTTTTAGTCCCGATGGAAAACTGCTTGCCTCTGCCAGTTCAGACAATACGGTGAAGCTCTGGAAGCTAGACGGCACAATAGTCAAAACCTTAAGCGGACACAGCAATGCTATCAATGGTGTGAGTTTTAGTCCCGATGGTCAACTGATTGCCTCTGCGAGCGACGATCGCACCGTGCGACTCTGGAAACCAGACGGCAGCTTGGTGGCGATTCTCACAGGCTACGAAGATAGTGTGTTTGGCTTAAGTTTCAGTTCTGATAGCAAAACCCTGGCAACCTCAAGCGACGATCGCCGAGTCACCCTCTGGAATCTAGAAGGACTGAACCTGGATGCCCTGCTGACTCAAAGTTGTGATTGGCTACACGACTATCTGACGACGAATGCTAGGGCAAACCAGGACGATCGCCAGTTCTGCAATTCCCTTCCTCGATCCAAACGCTGACTTCTCAGAGACCTCGCTAGAATGATAATCTCAATAACCTGGGATTCAATCAGAAGGTGAGTGATGAGTGAGCAGCAAAGTTTGTCAGAAATTAATCCACTAGTACCGCCTCCCGTCGAGCCGTACAAATCGAGCTTGTGGGAAGAAATTGGCATGGGGTGGGCATTTGTTGTCTTTGTGTGGCGCGTCTCCAGTCGAATTAGAGGCAGTTGGAATCGCCTGCGGTTTGTGATCGGGCTGATTTTTTGGAAGCCGTTTTTGCCCAACGATCGCTAACTCATTCTTGAAAAAAATCCCATGTATTACGACCCACATCAATTTGACTTTGTTTATCAACTCGAAGCCAATTGGCGCACCATTAAAACCGAATTAACTCAACTCGACCCCAAAGATTTTATTCCCTATCCCGAAAAGTATTTACTGCAAAAAAAGACGGGTTGGGATATTTTCGGCCTGTATTTTTTGGGGGTCAAAATTGATATTAATTGTGAACTTTGTCCCAAGACAGCCCAACTGATCGAAGCCGTTCCTGGTATGATGACCGCAGGGTTTTCTCGATTGGCAGCCGGGGCCCACATTGTTCCGCATTCGGGCAAACCGAGTAATGTATTGCGCTGTCACTTGGGATTGTCTGTTCCTGAAAAATGCGCTCTGAGAGTCGCGTCCGACATTCAGCAATGGCAAAATGGTCAATGTCTGGTTTTTGACGACACCTCAGAACATGAAGCCTGGAACTTGAGCGATCGTCCCAGAGATATCTTATTACTTGATTTCAAAATTCCCCCTGGCTTCCAGATCATTCGCTAGTTCTCATCTTCTCCCTTTGAATGAAAGATCTTGACCCAATTCTTATCTTGAAGTTTCCCAAAATATGGAAGTTGGGGGGCAGAAATCTCATTCACGAAGCGAAAGAACTCCATCAAATTGACTTCGATTTGATAAAAAACGCTACTGCGATCGCACTCAATTTCCGCATTGGGCACTCAAAAATCTGGGAAATTGCTGGGAACTGTTGAAGCATTCCTTTATACGGTTAGACGATCGCCAAAATGGTGAGTTGATGACTTCAACGGGGTATCACTAGCTTTATCCCCATCCTTGCGATCGACTAGCCTAACCTCAGCTTGGGGATTGTCCTATCCAGTCAAAACTATGTCTGAAGCACTACTCAAAGACCGCGACTACACGATCGTCGTTGCCAAAACTAGCTCCGATTTGTTGCAAAAACCACCCGGATATGAGCAACGCTGGTCAAATGCTCACGACGCGATCCTGACGCTTGCCCAAAAATGCGAAACGTTTGACCCAGACGGACTGACGCTTTACCTATCCGATCGTCGTCAGTCTGAGCAGTTCAAATCCTACAAACACGTCAAATCCAGTCAAATTACAGAAATTTTTGAGGCGCACTATCCCCCCGCCACGATCGACCTGCTAAAAGTTTTGCAAGCCATTTTGCACGAATTTTTCACCCGCAAAGCTGCCCAGCAGACCAAGCCCAACGGTGAAATGATTTTGATCTTGATCGACGGCGAACCGAGCGAGCGTATGGCTATTTCTCGCCTCCTGATCCACACGGCCAACCAGCTTGACCACGATAGTGAACTGGGAATTGGCTTTATTCAACTGGGCGACGATCTGATTGCGAGAGGCTTTTTGGCGGCTCTGGATGACAACCTCAAATCAACAGGTGCAAAATTTGACATTGTGCATACTCAGGTGATCACCGACCTCCAATCCTACTCGCTGACTGAGTTTCTGCAAGACGTTCTGAGCGACTAAACGCTGAAATGGCAACAACCTGATAAGCTGTAAGCGGATACGACCCACCTCAAGTGTATGGCTTAATTTTTATGGAGTGGCACACATCAGATGCCCAGAGTTTAGCAATTATCGATCGTGAGATTGGCGACCATGCGTTCTCACCCGCAGAGTATGAAATTGTGCGACGGGTGATCTATGCCACGGCTGACTTTGAGTACAAATCGCTGATTCGATTTTCAGAGTTAGCGTTGCAGTCGGGAGCGGCCGCGCTGGCCGCTAGGACAACGATCGTCGTTGATGTCCCAATGGTGCAAGTCGGCATCACCAGCAACATTCAAAACACCTTTGCTAATCCGATTTATTGCAGCATGGAGGCGTTGACCCGTCCTCAAAAAGAAAAAACTCGCGCCGCCTGGGGCATCGAAACGTTGGCAAGACGCTACCCAGAAGGCATTTTTGTCATCGGTCAGGCTCAAACCGCACTCTCTGCCCTGGTCGAACTGATCGAAGCCGAAGAAATCAAACCCGCGCTGGTGATCGGGACTCCTTCTGGATTTGTCGATGTCGATGTTGCAAAAGCTCGCCTCAACGATTCGCTCATTCCCCACATTCGCACCGAAGGGCGTAAGGGTAGTGCAGTCGTGGCAGCAGCGATCGTCAATGGATTGGTTGATTTAGCGTGGCAGGCATACGGCCGAGAGAGCAACGGAGTTGGTTAGGATCACAGATTAAATGAGAACAAAACTGACCTTTGCAGGTTAAACCGCTTTTCTAGTCTGCCGATCGCCGACGAGATAAATTACCAGGTCGTCTCTTTTGACCACTCGGCTTTCGCGAACTTCCTCGCACATTCCTTCTGGGTGCATCCTCAAAGTCAGCATTCGATCGTCGGCGCGGTTCAGTCAAATCGTCTGCCTCAAAGCCATAATCTTCTCGCTCCAGCCGCCGACTCACCGCTTCAAACTCATCTCGCCGCAGGTAAGGATAGTCACTCACCCACACGCCATTGCGCGGCAAAAACACGTCTGTAACTCTGGCAATTTTGCTCAAGTCCGATCGGTTCGACAAAATCATCAACTCAGCCGTGTCACCGGGTGCGATCGCCTGATGTTCTCGCTTGAGCGGAGCTTGAATTCGTGTGGCAAACCCTGTCTCATCCACAACTTCAACATTGATTTTGCGCTCTCGGTTCTCGACGATTACCAGATCCCCGGTATTGTTTACGTTCTCTTCTTGACCAATCAACTCATCTGAGATGTACACATCCGCCACTTCGCCCCGCAAAAATCCCGCAAACTTGTAGCGACGGTAGGCAATATTTCGCAAACTCGCTTCCAAAACGGGACTCCACAGCCAATAGGTCATGGCAAACAGCCCTAAAAAAAAGCGAACTCCACTCAACGATTCGATCGGCAGCAGCCAGCCAATAAATAGAATGCAAGCCAGCGCAGAGATCGAAATCAACACTCGCCTCAAAAAGCTAGGAAACTTACCCCAGGCGTGTTTGTACTGGGCACCTGTCGCAACGACCGGGATGAGTTGCTCAAACTTTTGACGACTTAAAGGAATCAGCATGAGTGCGAATTATAGAACCTGACCACAACATTAGCCTAATCCCATTTTGGAGTCTAAATTTCAAAATTGGCAGCAATCAGTCAAAGGTGAGCGATCGTCTCCCAATTTTTGCCTTCAGACTTGAGGCTTTCCTTGACTCGTGAAGAGCGAAATTTTACGGATTCTTAGCTTTTTGCCGAATCCAAATGCTCGCAAAGTCGAGTACTTTTCGTGAGGGGCCGTCAGGGATTGTCATCGAAAATGGGATCAAATCTGAGGAACGCGCTCAGAAAGAACTAAGCAACTAGGGGGCAACTAAGTTTGTTTAGGTTTTTCAACAGAAAAGCGTCCTTACAGGTAGTCTGCCTGATCCTGGGGGCTTTTAGGGGTCAGGCAATTTTTTGTCTATTTGTGTGGCGATTAATTACTTATTTGTCCATTGTTAACTATTTGCTTATTCAAATTGCGACATCGTGGGGCTTACAGGCATTTTCAATTTCTCCCACCTTAAGTCGCAAACGATTTGCAGAACTTTGGGGTCTGTCCATCGGTTGATGTAAAGGAAGATAATTTTGGTAACAAAAAGAAGCCCCAAAGTTTCGAGGGGTTTCTGAAGGCATAGCAAAGCTTGAGTTTTAGAACAGGGCATTTGACGAGACATTCTGCATGAATTAGGACAGGGTGACGACTTTTGGAGTTGGGCAATGAAAAAGCGATGATCTGTTTCTGACGCTGCCTTTTCAGCAAAGCTGTCCGCTTTGAAGCTTATGCAATCGCATTTGAAGGACTGACTCAAGGGTTGATATGGCTCGAAACTCAGCGACCAAACTGGCGATCTGCTAGACATTCTAGACAACCCCACGGTTCTGGAAGAAATTGTTCGCCTCGAATCACTGCCATATTCGGACTACCAATCACCTTGAGCGTTTGTTCCGCGAGTTTCGTACTAAGTGCCTATCCGAAAACTTGAATTGCCCTGACGACAATACAAGCACAGGATA